>DAOVBC010000205.1 GCA_030670715.1 Deltaproteobacteria bacterium
GGGGGACGGCAGGATCGGTCGATGGATAATCCATGCGAGTATCTGCCACATGATGACAAACATTGCGAATCCTATGGCGGCACCCTTTAAATTAAGTCTGCGACTCATGAAAGCCTCTCCAGCAGGTCGCGCAGAGTTTCACACTGTTTTCTGAATGCCTGACCGGTGCGCTCCTCGATTTGGCCGGCCAGATCATTTTCAATCGTACAAAATTTTTTTTCGGCGCCTGCTCCCATGGCAAGAATTTTTCGGCCCAGAAAGACAGCCTCCTCAATGTCATGGGTAACGGTAATACTTGTCAGGTTCGATTGCCGGTGGAATTTGGTCATGACGTTCTGAAGATCGACACGTATAGGAGCGTCCAGGGCGGAAAACGGCTCGTCCATCAACAGCAGGTCCGGTTCCAGGACAAGGGTGCGTGCGATTGCAGCACGCTGACGCTGCCCCCTGGAGAGCTGTGCAGGGTACTTGTCCTGCAGATGCTCGATCCCGAGCCACTGCAGCCAGTAGTCAACCTGCCGGTCGGCGCCGGATTTATCGATATTCATATCGGCCGGGGCATGCCGCCCGTCAGGTCCGTACAATTCGCGGATGGTTAATCCGAGACGGGCGTTGTCCCGGATCGTTGCCCACGGCAGCAACCCGTGGTCCTGTAAAACCAGGCCGGTCCGCGGGCGGGGGCGTGTGATCGGCTCCCCCGAGATTATTATGGTGCCGCCCGACAGACATCGTAAACCCGCCAGCAGGTACAGAAACGTTGTTTTGCCGCAACCGGACGGACCGATAACCGCCCAGGATTCACCGCGGCCGATACGCAGATTCAAGTTCTCAAAAAGGGGCTGCTGCCCGCTGTAGGCAAAACGGGCGCTTATTACTTCGATCATTTTTCAGCCACAATTGTTCATATGAGAGCGGTGTTTCCAGCCGGCCCCCTAATTTACGTTTACCGGCAGAAATTCAGCGGTGACGGAATCTCTATAAGCCAAAGGTCCGGCCAGCAGACCTTTTGAAATCATCCAGTCCATAACGTCCGCCCACTGTTCAGTATCCGGAACCCTGTTGCGAGGAAACCGGGGGGTTGAAAAATTTTCACTGACATTTTTGGGCACCCTGATTTTTTTCAGCAGAAGCGGTCGGTGGACATCCGGTGCGGCATTGATTTCTATAACGGCACGGTTCCACGCCCTGAGAAATGCTTTAACAGCTTCGGGTTTCTTATTCAATGCCTCCACACTGAAACTGATAACACTGAGGCTGTATCGCGGATAGGCGGAGTCTTTCACAATCTGGCCGGCACCGGCCGCCAGGGCGCTGGATGCAAGGGGTTCGGGAAGGGTTGCGGCTTTAATTCGGCCCTGCAGGAGCAACTGGTAGCGTTCCGGAATCACGGGCACGGATTTTTTGACAATTTCCTTTGGGCCAAGACCCCTGGCCGTCAGCAGACGGTCGGTTACATACTCGATGACCGTATTTTTGGACACAGCGACCGGAACACCGGCGAGGTCAGAGGCGGTGATGATTCCGCTTCCGGGAGCAGAAAGGATGCGGAATAATGAAGATCCGGCAATTGGCGATCGGGCGATACACACAATTTTTATCCGCACACCATTACGGTTAAAATTGGCCGTGGTTGCCAGTTCGGTCAGCATCGCATCCAGCTGACCGGCCTGCATCAACTGATCCCGATCCAGGGCACTGGCCACCGGTAAAGCCTCAACGGTAATCCCTTCCGCGGTAAAATAACCGTTCTCCTGCGCCAGATGAAACGGAAGGACATCGGGTATCGGCAACAGAGCGACCGTCAATGATCTGGACAAATCGGCTGTTTTGGCGAGCACAGGGTATACATGTCCTCCAACGGCTCCGATCATCAAAAGAATAACCGCGATCAGGCACTGTTTTATTTTATGTTGACCTGTCAATCTGCTTTCCCCTCTTATATTTCTGATTATACCTGATTATCTGTATCAGACCAGGGAGAATATGGGAAGAACGGCCGGTATGTCAATTAAATATCTCATTATTTCCATATTTAGCCTGAATATAATACATCAAACCCGCAGAAAAAAATTGACCAATTTATGGAATGTGGCTATTTTAGCATTCATGAAATATCTCAACAATTCGCTGTTCTTTCTTAACGAACCCTAAACCATTCAAACAGTGCCCGGTGATGCGCTGATAACCCATTGCGCTCTAATAGAGGTTTAGCGATAGCAACACCCCGAACCCTGAAATAACTGAAATGGAGGAAGATATGGCGTACGACCCGGAAATGGATAAAGTTTTAAAAAAGTGGAAGTGTGATGAAACAGGACTTGTGATTTCTATTAACCGGTATGGTGACGGCAAACCGAAGGTTCAGATCGGCCCGCGCATACTGCTAAAAAAAGACGGAACCGAAAGAGCCCCGGTTAAAGCCGGCCGACTGACCATTGAGGATGTTATGTGGCTGTTCGATATCATCGACGAGGTAAAGGAAGAAATGACAAACCTGGTGGGACCGGAATAATTTTATCAAAATATAATGTTCGATGAGCGGGGTCATTGATTATGCCTGCCAATGATGCCATTGTAAATCCGGTAAGGGGAAATAATCCGCCGGATCCCGGCTTTCTATCGGTGCTGGTCGGCACCACCGGAGATATCAACAGGCTCTGCGGGGTCATGGGTATTGACAAAGCCCAATCCCGACCCCTTTTTATAAGCCGGTTGTATGCTTCAGGGAACAACGCCCCGGTCGTGTCCCTGGCCGGCCCTATTGTCGGCGCGCCTTATGCCGTTATGATCCTTGAAACCCTCATCGCCTGGGGTGCGCAAAAGGTATTATTTTTAGGTTGGTGCGGGGCCATCTCACCGGAGGTAAAAATCGGAGATATTATCATACCGACTGCGGCCGTTATCGATGAAGGCACATCCAAACACTATCAAGATAGCGATGAAGCCGTATCCCGTCCCTCTTCTGAGATGACCGCAACAATCAAATCGACCCTGATGAAAAGTGGAACGCCTTTTCAAGAAGGTGATATATGGTCCACAGACGCGATATTCAGAGAAACGAGGGAAAAAGTAAATCGTTACCAGGATCAGGGAATCCTGGCAGTGGAAATGGAACTTTCCGCTCTTTTTACCGTGGGGCGGTTCCGTGGTATCGACATCGCCGGGATCCTTGTGGTTTCGGATGAACTCTCAACATTGCACTGGCAGCCCGGTTTTAGAAAAGAGCGTTTTAAACAGGGGCGTTCAGCCGCATGTGAGGTGGTAAATCAGATATGTCAGCAATTATAGATCCGGCAATTGTTAATAAGGTAGAAGAGTTGAGAGAATCTCTTCATCGACATAATTACCGGTATTATGTGCTGGATGACCCGGAAATCTCCGATGCCGAGTATGACCGGATGATGCAGGAACTCATCAAGCTTGAAGCGGCCTGGCCGGAGCTTGTCAGCCCTGATTCACCGACTGCAAGAGTCGGCGCACCGCCCCTTGCCAGGTTTGACACTGTTGCACATTCTATTCCCATGCTGAGCCTGGAAAACAGTTTCTCGGATGAAAACATCATCGCCTTTGATGAACGGATTCGTAAGCATCTTGCGGCGGGCGAGAACATCCTTTATACAGCCGAACCCAAGCTGGACGGGCTTGCCGTAGAACTGGTTTACGAAGATGGAAAGATGGTAACGGCTGCCACCCGTGGTGACGGCCTTAGCGGCGAGCTCATCACAACCAATGTTAGAACAATTCAATCTGTTCCCCTGATACTCCAAAACAGCCGGAGACATGCCATACCGCCATATCTGGAGGTGCGGGGAGAAGTCTTCATCGGACACGATGGTTTTAGTCGATTGAATGCCGAACGGCTTGATCAGAATCTATCGCCTTTTGCGAATCCTCGCAACGCAGCAGCCGGGTCATTGAGACAGCTTGATTCGACCATCACAGCCGGCCGGCCCCTGGAAATTTTTTTCTATGGCGTGGGATCCGTCACGGGTCTGAGTGTAGATTCGCACTGGGACCTTTTACAGGCCCTGAAGAATCTGGGTTTTAGAATTAATCCGCTCATTCAGCCTCGATTAACGATTCATCGAGTACTCGATTTATATCGGGAGCTGAGTGAAAAACGTTACTCCCTGCCGTATGAAATAGACGGCATGGTCATAAAGGTGGACAGACTTTTATATCAGCAACAACTGGGGAGCACATCCAGGAGCCCCCGATGGGCAATCGCCTATAAATTTGAAGCGGTTCAGGCGACAACGATCGTCGACGGCATCGAAGTGCAGGTGGGACGAACGGGTACACTCACGCCGGTTGCACGCCTTCAGCCGGTTCAGATCGGCGGTGTCACTGTCAGCCGCGCGACGCTTCATAATGAAGACGAGATCAGGAAAAAAGACATCCGGATCGGCGATACAGTTCTTGTTCAGCGTGCCGGCGATGTGATCCCTGAAGTCGTCAAAGTTATTGAAACCAAACGCAGCGGAATAGAAGAGATTTTTAAGATGCCGTCCATCTGCCCCGTTTGCGGGGCAGCGGTGATACGGGAAGAAGGAGAAGTTGCCGTTCGATGCGTGAACGCAGAGTGCCCGGCGCAGATCAAGGAACGCATCCGGCATTTTGCCGCCAAGGGTGCATTTGATATTGACGGGATGGGTGACAAGCTGATTGATCAGATGGTTGATAAGGGGTTGCTCACATCCTACGCCGATATTTTTCAGCTCGATAAAAATACGATCGAAGATTTAGAGCGCATGGGGTCAAAATCAGCGCAAAATCTCATCGATGCGATTGAAAACAGCCGACAAATCACCTTCGGCCGTTTTCTCTATGCCCTGGGCATCCGATATGCCGGGGAGCATGTTGCCGGGATTCTAGCCGACAGTTTTGATCATCTGGACAACCTGTCGCAGGCATCCCGCAGTGATCTTGAAGCCATTGATGGCATCGGTCCCACGGTTGCAGCGAGCGTTGAGAGGTTCTTCCAACAACCTGAAAATCGCGAAACAGTTAGCCGTCTTTTAAAGCGCGGTGTAATAATTAAGTACGAAACCGGCTCCAAAGGTGAACTGCTCAAAGGCAAG
>DAOVBC010000218.1 GCA_030670715.1 Deltaproteobacteria bacterium
CGCTGCAATTGCCGGGATAGCTGAGAATCTGTTTGATTACCGGCAGGAGAGCAAACCGCTGCAGCCGGATCTAACCTGCCCGGTGGATGGCTGCTGTGACGGAATTCACTGCTCGCCGGAAGAACACCGCCGTCACCATTCATTTACCGAAAAGCTGCGAGCCGGGATTCGATATGCCTTTTTCGATTTCTGGGATGATCTGGCCGGCTGGTTTTTTATCGGCATTCTCCTTGCCGGTATGATTACCGTTTTTATTCCGGACAATATTATTAACAACTATCTCGGCACCGGTTTGCCGGCCATGCTGTTCATGCTGGCCGTCGGGATTCCGCTGTACATCTGTGCCACAGCTTCCACACCCATTGCAGCCGCGCTGATCCTCAAAGGAGTCAGCCCCGGCGCCGCCCTGGTTTTCCTGCTGGCCGGTCCGGCAACCAATGTGGCTTCCCTGACAGTTCTGGCCGGAATACTCGGAAAACGGGCGGTTGTCATATATCTGGCCACCATTGCCGTTTCAGCGGTGGGATTCGGCCTCATCGTAGATCAGATATATGCGATGCTGGGAATTTCGGCTCAAGCGATGGTGGGGCAGGTATCGGAAACTGTGCCGGCCTGGCTCGAGCTTGGGGCGGTGCTGATTCTTATTTTCTTATCAATCCGGCCCCTGTATCGAAAGAGCACTGCGTTAATCCAGGCATTGTTAAAAAGGCCAGATGCGGGGTCAGAAGCGCCGGTTCCAATTCATGAATCCACCGACGAGATCCGGGAATGCGGCCCTACGTGAGAGTGTTCATAAAAATTAGCCGGTACGGCTAACATCACGTGATCAGTCGTTCTTCACCGCAGAATATGTATAATCCTTCCCCCTTGGATTGGGTCGCCAATGTGATATTCAGTTTTGTGGCCATGTCCAGCGCCAGGGCGGTGGGGCGGGATGCAGCGATGATAACCGGGATACATGCCCGGGCCGCCTTCTGAACAAGTTCGTAGCTGATCCGAGAGGACAGAGCCAAAAGGGTCGCACGGTCGAGTTGACGCTTGAGAAAAACCTTGCCGATGGCCTTATCCAACGCATTATGGCGGCCGACATCTTCGGCGGAAGACAAGATATCGAATTCCGAATTGAAAAGTACGGCAGCGTGTGTTGCCCGTGTGCTCTTTCTCAGCGGCTGAAGCTCGGTCAGCTTTTTCAAGCATTGATAGGCCCGATGGATGTCGAGTTTTACGTTATTCGTCAACGGGTTAATGAACTGGTAAAGTTCGTTGACCAACTCCTTGCCGCAAAGACCGCAGCTGGTCTGGCTGATAAAGCCGCGTCTGTCAAGATGCCGGGATATTTTCTTCAGTCTGGACGGTTTTAAGGTGATGGTGACCACATTCGTGTCTTCCCCATCACAGAAAGCAAGGGATGTATAATCGTCAATTGAATCGATAATGCCCTCGGCCAGGCTGAAGCCTGCCACATGCGGCAGTTCATCTCCCGGCGTTCGCAATACAACGGAATACGGTTTCCCCTGAACCCGGATCGATAATGGCTCTTCCAGAATAAGGTCCCGGGGTACCGTTTCACGGCTGGTTTTATGCCAGTATGTGACCGGATAATCCGGTAAAGTATTCGGTGTGGACATCTGGCTCATTGTTTTTTTTCGATCCGGATAAAGCCGATGTCGCCATAATAACCTGGCTAAATCGTTTGAACCGGATAAGCTGCAGGCGAACTGTTTCAAGATAGCTGCTCGACAGGGTCACCGCAGCGGACAATACCGCCCTGTATGACCCTGGCAAAAACGCCTTCTTTGGGCATGATGCAATCGCCCGCTTTATAGTATATGGCGCATTTGTTATGGCATTCTTTGCCGATCTGGGTAATTTCCACAAGGGCCGTTTGGCCGAGCCGGTATCTCGTTCCCACCGGAACGGTTTTCCATTCTATACCGGTGGTGGCGATATTTTCGGCGAAATCACCGAACGTCACCTCCAGTCCCTGGTCCCGCGCCCGGTCGATACTTTCTGAAGCAAGAAAACTTACCTGGCGGTGCCATTTGCCGGCGTGGGCATCACCGCTGATACCGTAATCTTCTAGCAGTTCTACCGTGTCCACGCTGTGTTTGCGCGTCCCTTTTTTTCTGCTGACGGCAATGGATACGATTCTCATAATTTTTTCAGATTAAATTAAGTTGCATAAAATTTTTCATGAATATTCGGGCTAAATGCTCTCAACCAGTAACCCCCGGTCCAAACGCAACGCCTGGTGCTGCCTCCAGCCTGGAAAGGGGCACCGATGTTTTTGTCTATTTCATAATGCTCGTCTTAATAAGTATATTAATGATTCCCTGTATGTCCAACATTATTTAAAACTGTTTTGAGTCCATATATTTTTCTTGACAAAATGGGTCGAACAATTCATATCTCTAAATTTGCGAGATTGCGAAACAAAATGAGTCAGTTTTCAAGGAGGTCAGACACATGTATGCGGTTGTTGCCACGGGCGGAAAACAGTACAAAGTAAGGGAAGGTGAAACTTTAAGAGTTGAAAAGTTGCCCGGAGAGATCGGCAGCTCTGTTTCATTCGATAAAGTGCTGATGTATTCTGACGGTGAGAATGTCACTATCGGTCAACCCATTTTGGAGAATGTTGCGGTCACAGGACATATCGTCGAACAGGGAAAAGCAAAAAAGATTATCGTTTTCAAGTACAAGCGCAGAAAAAGATATCGCCGGAAACAGGGACACCGACAACAGTTTACAGCGGTTAAAATCGATTCTATAAAAGCCCAGGAGAATTAGACATGGCACATAAAAAAGCCGGCGGCAGTTCAAAAAATGGTCGTGACAGCGCCGGGCAAAGGCGCGGTGTGAAACGTTACAGCGGTCAGAAGGTGAAAGCTGGCAATATCCTGATTCGCCAGCTCGGGACGAAAATTCATCCCGGTGAGAATGTGGGCGTCGGAAAAGACTACACACTCTTTGCCAAGGTTGACGGGATTGTTGCCTACGAGCGATTGGGTCGTTCACGTAAAAAAGTGAGCGTTTATGCGGAGTGAAGTTCGTCGATGAAACGGTGATCACCGTTCAGTCCGGAGACGGTGGCAGCGGCTGCGTCAGCTTCAGACGTGAAAAGCACGTCCCGCGCGGAGGGCCGGACGGCGGTGACGGTGGCAAAGGCGGCGATGTGGTGCTGCGGACCACATCCCGTAAACGCACCCTGTATGACTTTCATTTCAAGAGACAATTCAAGGCGCAAAACGGCAGGCCCGGCCAGGGGAAACGGAAGACCGGTAAAAACGGTGATGATTTGATCATTGAAATTCCACCCGGCACGCTGGTCAGAGATACCCAATCGAGTCAGGTATTAAAAGATCTGGTCCAACCCGGCGACGCGTTCATTGCGGTCGCAGGCGGCAGAGGCGGTCAGGGAAACGCCCGTTTCAAAACATCCACACACCGTGCGCCCCGTTTTGCACAGCCCGGAGAGAGCGGCCAGACCCTAACACTCAAGCTTGAACTCAAACTCATTGCCGACGCAGGCATTATCGGTCTCCCCAATGCCGGCAAATCCACCCTCATCCGTTCCATCTCTTCTGCCAAACCCAAAATCGGGGCTTATCCCTTTACGACCCTGACCCCCAGCCTGGGTGTGGTTCAGACCGGATGGAGCGATCCATTTGTTGTGGCCGACATTCCCGGTTTGATCGCCGGTGCCCATAAGGGCGCCGGTCTCGGGATCCGGTTTCTGCGTCACATTGAACGCACCCGAATTCTCATCCACATGGTCGATGCAGCTGCAATTGATCCGCAGAACCCCCTCGAGGCGTATCAAACGATAAACTCCGAACTGTCACAGTACAGCCCGCAGCTTGCGGAAAAACCACAGATAGTGGTTTTAAATAAAATGGACCTGTCCGGCACCGATAAAACGGCCGCGGCCTTTGAGGCTGCACTGGCTGAAACGGAAGTGTTGAGGATTTCAGCAGCAAGCGGCAATGGCATTGAAAAGTTAAACTCCCGCATCGTGCATCTACTGGATGATATTGGTGAACCGCTCTAGAAAGATATGCTTCGACGGCGCCCGGCGCGTGGTTGTCAAAGTGGGAAGCAATGTTCTCACAGAAGACAACGGCTTGAATTTAAAATCGATACAATCGATCAGCCGGCAAACCTGCCATTTAATTCGGATGGGCATCGAAGTTATTCTGGTTTCCTCCGGGGCGATGGCATCGGGGATTCGAAAAGTCGGGCTATCAAAAAGACCCGACGAAATTCCGAAGAGACAGGCGGTTGCAGCGGTCGGGCAGGCAGGGTTGATCCTGGAGTATGAAAAGGCCTTTGCCCGCTATGCTAAAAAGGTGGCCCAGATATTGCTGACCAGCGAAGACCTGTCCAACAGGCAGCGGTATTTAAATGCGAGAAATACACTCAACACGCTGTTGTCCTGGCAGGTTGTTCCGATCATCAATGAAAACGATACCGTGAGGATAGAAGAAATTCAATTCGGCGACAATGATACCCTCGCCGCCATGATTACCCTTTTGATGGATGCCGATATTCTCGTTAATCTGACCGACATTGACGGGCTTTATACCAAAGATCCCCGGACGTTCGCGGATGCCGAACTGATTCCGATTGTCACTAAAATTGAAAAACGCATTGAAGAATATGCCGGTGATATTCCGGGTGCGCTCGGTACCGGCGGCATGCTCAGCAAGATAAAGGCCGCCAGGAAGTTGAGTGCCGCCGGAGTTCCGATGGTTATCGCCAACGGCATGAAACCGGACATTATTAAAAAGCTTTTTTCCGGTAAAGAGTACGGCACCTTTTTCGTCGCAAAAAAAGGAAAGCT
>DAOVBC010000188.1 GCA_030670715.1 Deltaproteobacteria bacterium
ACATCAATTATAATTTCAGGCACTTTGTTGCATGCACCATCTCAAATGCTACGAACAGCTATTTAACAGGGCAGGCAAAGCACACAAAAAATATATTAACAAAAGTTTAGTGCAACCTATGTGCTTTGCTGTTATTTCAGGGGTCGTGGTGTTTCTATCGCTAAACCTCTATTAGAGCGAAATGGGTTATCAGCGCATCGCCGGGCACTGTTTGAATGGTTTAGGGTTCGTTATGAAAGAACAGCGAATTGTTGAGATATTTCATGAATGCTAAAATGGACGAAACACTCCTAACATTTTGATTTAATGCTCCATCCTCTGTTCTTTCTTTACGAACCCTTATGCATGAGTTTGCACGGCGATGCGCTGATAATTCATGGAGCTCTCAATTCAAAACTACTCCCCGACCCCTCGGTTATTTAAGATTTCCTGAAAAAAACAAAGATCTTATTACTAAGAACCTAATGTCGCCACCATAACGGCTTTGATGGTGTGAAGCCGATTTTCCGCCTCGTCGAAAACAATCGAGGCCGGGGACTCGAACACCTCTTCGGTCACCTCCATCGCTTCCAGACCGAATTTTTGATAGATTTTTTCGCCCAAATCAGTCTCGCGGTTATGAAAAGCCGGCAGACAGTGCATGAATTTAACGTCCGGGTTGCCGGTCTTATCCATGACTCGAGCGTTCACCTGGTACGGCTTTAGCAAATCGATGCGCTCCTGCCAGACATCTTCCGGCTCCCCCATGGACACCCAGACGTCGGTGCACAGAAAGTCGCAACCTTTGATCCCGTCGTCCAGATCATCGGTAATGGTGAGGCTGGCACCCGTTTCTTTAGCTATCTTTTGCGCTTCAGCCACCAGTGTCCGGACGGGTTGCACATTTGGCGGTGCTATGGCGCGAAACGCCATTCCCAATTTAGCGGCCCCCACCAGCAGTGAATTTCCCATGTTGTTGTGGGCATCCCCCAGATAGGCAAAGGTGATCTGACCGAGCGGTTTATGGCAGTGTTCCAGCATGGTCAGAAAATCCGCCAGCACCTGGGTGGGATGAAACTCGTTTGTCAGACCGTTCCAGACCGGGACCGCGGCATATTCGGCCAGCACTTCCACTTTCTCCTGCTCAAATCCCCGGTACTCAATGCCGTCATACATCCGGCCCAGCACCCGGGCCGTGTCCTTGATGGACTCTTTTATACCCATCTGGGACCCGGTTGGGCCCAGATAAGTCACCCGGGCCCCCTGGTCAAAAGCGGCCGTTTCAAAAGCGCAGCGCGTCCGGGTGGAGGTTTTTTCAAAAATGAGCGCGATATTTTTTCCTTTCAAGCGCTGCTGCTCAGTACCGTCGTATTTTGCCTTTTTCAAATCGCTTGAAAGGTCCAGCAAAAACTGAATTTCTTGCGGTGTGAAGTCCAGCAATTTAAGAAAATGCCGGTTTTTCAGGTTGTATGCCATCGTTCGTCACCTCTGGGCACCTAAAAATGTAATTCTGGTTTTTCCGGGTTAGGAAAATTCATCGAGTATTTCCTGGTCCACTCTGAATATATATGCGATTAACGCTGCGCGGATCCACATACCGCAACGCTCCTGACGCCAGTATGCGGCCCGCGGATCTTTGTCGACACTGACCTCTATTTCATATCGCCTGGGCAGCGGGTGCAGAATTACACAATGCGGCTGTATTATGCCAAGGTGTTGCGTCTTGAAATGAAACGCAGGAAAGGTCTCGACTTTGCTGGAGGGGTTTTCAGTGTACTCGTTCTGGATTCTGGTCATGTAAATGGCATCTACCAGGGGCATAATACTTTTGAAATCCTCGGTTTCGTGAAAGGAAATGCCGTGTTTTTCCAGAAACCCTTTGATATCTTCCTTCATTCGAAACACATCAGGGGCAACAAAATAGAGTGAGATATCTTTATAATTCTTCATTAAATAACTCAGGGAGCGCACCGTTCTGCCACGCCTTAAATCCCCCACCATGGCTATCTTTTTGCCGTCCAGGCCGCCGATGTTGCTAAACTCTCTTTCGAGGGTGTAAATATCCAGCAGCGCCTGGGTGGGATGCTGATCGGGTCCCGAGCCACCGTTTAAAACAGGGACAGGCCGTTCGGTTTGATTGAGGACCCAGGCCGTTTTTTCGGCAAATCCGGCTTCCGGGTGCCTTGAAATAATCAGATCAACATAGCTGGCGAAAGTGCGTATGGTATCCTCCCGGGATTCGCCTTTTACCTCCGAACTGGTTGATGTCCCCCTGATCTCGGAAACGCTCAGCCCCAGGGTGTGACAGGCGTTCATGAAAGACAGAAAGGTCCGGGTTGACGGTTGAACAAAATAGAGCATCGCCCGTTTGTGCGGCAGAAGGTGTTTGAGTTTTCCCAGGCCCATTTTGGTCCTGGCCATCAGCCGGATCTTGTCCGCCAGACCGCACAGGTAGTCCAGAAATTCCCTGTCGAACTGCTGGGCATAGATGACGTCAAAGATACGATCATTCTGCTTGAAAAAATCCGATTTTATATCAACGGGTTTGCTGTAAAATTCTTCCCATCCCTCAAATTCCTGTCTCGTCTGTTCGGCGTATCTTTCCATTTTTTCTCCTGCTAAATGTTATTATATTTTCGAGTTGCCTCGGTTTCTACAAATTGGTCAATTTGCATCCGGACAGTCTCTGAGACATTTAGAAATTCACAGCCTATCATGACATTTTCAAATGCCGGATTGTCTAAAATCCATTTGACTTCAAGTTCCATGCGGGAAACAAATTCCAATCGGGACATTCCTTTTATTTTTTGGAGGAAAAGTTTATTGCCGACATCAATATCTCCGCAATCATCTCGCGGTAATACAAACCGCAGTCCCCCGGCACTGAGATCTAATATTTTAAACGAAATTATCTCATCGGAAATCCCCGGCAAATCGAATTCACCCAACACGTTGTCACTGGCCGAAAACACAACTCGTTTAAATTGTCTTCTTTCCGTATAACCGTTATCGTTTTGCATAATTTTCTCCGGGCTAATAGATTTTTTCGAGGTTAATGGCTGATTTACTTATTACGATTCGAAGTTTATTTTTTCAACCTAAATTTGATAGTCTTGTAAAAAATCAGTGCGAAGCTCCCAGATGGCTAAGCAAAAGATCCGGCCGAACGAATTGAGGCATTCAGTCTTGTTTTGTATAAAATAGTGGTGTATGAAACGGCGTCTCAGCCCGAATATCAGATAAAAAAGAAATAACAGGAAATAACATGATCGCAATATTGGACTACGGTGCCGGCAATGTCAGAAGTGTCATCAACGCCATAGAGAGCCTGGGGGAAACAGTTAAAGTGGTGGTTACCGGCGAGGACATTCTGAACGCCGAGAAGCTCGTTTTTCCCGGCGTGGGCGCTTTCGGCAACATGATACACATCCTGAACAAAAAAAATTATGTCGCGCCCTTGAAGGCATATCTCAGCTCCAACCGGCCGTTTCTGGGAATCTGCCTGGGGTTGCAGGCCCTGTTCGAGGGCAGTGATGAGGCCCCTGACGTTACCGGGCTTGGCTTTTTACCCGGCTCGGTGAAAAAGTTCGCCATCGATCTGTCGGTCCCGCACATCGGCTGGAACGGTCTTAACATCAAACAGCCTTCGCGAATCTTCGACAGGCTGTGCGGTGATGAAAAATTCTATTTTGTGCATTCATATCATGTGGTTCCGTCAAACAGCACGGATACGCTGACAACAACCGACTACGGCTGTGTATTTGTCAGCAGCATTCAAAAAGGCAACATCATCGCCACCCAGTTCCACCCTGAAAAAAGCGGCAAAGCCGGACTAAGAATACTGAAAAACTTCCTTGAAACCGGAACCGAACAGGCCGGCCCGGTCACCGCCTCGGAAGGGACCCGGCTGGCCAAAAGGATTGTCGCCTGCCTGGACGTCCGATCCAACGACAACGGCGACCTTGTGGTGACAAAGGGGGACCGGTACGATGTCAGGGAAAAAGGGGCGGTGCGCAACCTCGGCAAACCGGTGACACTGGCAGAAAGGTACTATCTGGAAGGTGCGGACGAAATTACATTTCTCAACATTACCGGGTTCAGGGACTTTCCCCTGGAAGATACGCCGATGCTCGATGTCCTGAAGAAGACCTCGCGAAACGTCTTTGTACCGCTGACCATCGGCGGAGGAATCCGGGACTACACGGACAAAAACGGCCGGAAATACACGGCCCTGGAGGTTGCCGCCGAGTATTTCAGATCCGGTGCGGATAAGGTTTCCATTGGCAGTGATGCGGTCCTGGTCGTTGAAGAATATCTGAAAACCGGCCGCAAAACCGGACAAAGCGCCATCGAAGAGATATCCCGCGTTTACGGTAATCAGGCGCTGGTTATCTCCATAGACCCCAGAAGGGTATACGTAAAATCACCGGATGCCGTCGGACATCAGGTGATTGAAACGGCCATCCCGGGTCCCGAAGGCGAACGATATTGCTGGTACCAGTGTACCATCAAGGGCGGCCGGGAAGGCAGAGATCTGGACGCGGTAACCCTGGCCCGGGTGTGCGAAAAACTGGGGGCAGGCGAAATCCTGCTCAACTGCATCGACCGGGACGGAACCAACTTGGGCTTCGATATTGAGCTGATTAATGCGGTTGCCGATGCCGTTTCCATTCCGGTCATTGCCTCAAGCGGTGCCGGAAGCCCGGAACATTTCTATGAGGTCTTCACGAAAACCGAGGCCGAATCGGCCCTGGCCGCCGGCATTTTCCACCGCAATGAAGTTCCCATCAGCGCGGTGAAAAGCTACCTGAAAGACAAAGTGGAAATCCGACCGTAAGCCGAAGTGATTAGCTCATAGCTCATAGCTCATAGCTCATAGCAAAAAAAATTGTGCCCTTGCATTAAGAAAATTCCAAGCACCAAATAACAAATTACAAATGGTTCGACAAGCTCACCACCCTGAGCCGGTCGAAGAGCAATATCCAAATGATAATTTCCAATGACCCAAACCGGTTTTGAATTTGATTCATTGTATTTTGAGATTTGTTTGGTATTTGAATTTTGTAATTTGGAATTTAAGCGACTTCGCTTTAGAAAAGTAAGAACGAAAAAAATTAATCTGAGTATATTAACTTGCTGATGGGACAGTACCCTAGCGTATACTTTGGAACCCTCCTTTAACCCCTTTCTTCGAATACACAATCTGCCACAATTGATTCCTTCTTGACCGGAAAGCGCCCGCGCAGGAAAGAAGATAGTAGGTCCACATCCTGTAAAATCTCTGATCGTAGGCGTCCTTTATCTTATCCCAGTTATCCTTGAAATTCCGATACCAGGCCATTAAGGTGTGATCATAATGCGTCCCGAAGCTGTGCCAGTCTTCGAGCATGAACAG
>DAOVBC010000213.1 GCA_030670715.1 Deltaproteobacteria bacterium
ACCCCTTTGTTTTCGCAATTGCCCTATACAAGCCGTGTTGCCAGGTAACGGATATGCCGGTCGTCAGTGCCGCAGCAGCCCCCCAGAATTTTCATGCCGAGTTCCCGCTGCAGTTCGGCGACGGATTGGCCGAAAATTTCAGGCGCCTCCTCCACTAGGGCGTCGCTGCTGTCCAATTCTTCAGGCTCGAGCGCCGCCGTATTGGCCAGCAGACCGACAACCCGTTTCCTGACGAACTGAGAAGAATTGACCTTATGCAAAAGAGCGGCTTTGAAGATGGAGGCATGAGTGCAATTGACCATGTATGCCAGTGGCTTGGGGCTGACTGCATCGTCGATGGCGGCAAAGGCTTCCTTCAGGGACGTACCGTCAAGCAGCGTGCCTTCCGGGCGAACAATAAAACTAACGATGTACGGCTTACCGGTAGCGGCCATGGCCGATGCAAGTCCGGTCGCCTCGCTGAGGGCCGGCAGAGTGGCGGCAAGGAGAAAATCGACCCCGGCTTCAGCCAGCATGGCGGCCTGCCATGTATGGAACTCATGCGCATCTTCGGCTGTAAGGGCCTCGGCCTGATTATATGCATCCCCTCGACAGCTCATCAAACCGCAGATGACGACCTTCTGTGCATACCCCCCGTAACTGCTCCTTAATCCATCCAGAAAACGGAAATTGTCGCCGTTCACGTCCCTCCCCTCGTAACCGGCCGTTGCGATCCGTTCCCGACTGGATCGCCAGGTCGGAGTGGAAAGGAGGAGCGGCAAATCGTACCTTAAGCCGATGTCCAAGTACTGCCGATAGATGGCCTCAATAGCGCCACGCTTTGCTTCGTCATAGATAAATGCCGAATTGACGATAAAAGGATCGAGTTCTAAGTCGCTGTTACGCCGCAGGCGCTCGATGACGGCTCCCTCCCCAAGGATGCACGGAGACCGCTCAAGAAATTCCGGAAAAGCTGTACGCTTCATTTATTATTTCCTCCTTCCAAAGGTGCCTAACCCGGGCATTTCACGAATCTGATGTGCCCATTTACAAGACGCACACTTTGATTTATATGATCAGACGTGTGATCCCGCAAGCGGGGCCGAGCACCTTAATATACTATGAGCAGATGCTTGGTCCCGTTTGCGAGGACAGGCCTGCCTGCCGTAGCTTTATGCGAAGGCAGGTGAGGCAACCACCAGAATGATACAATCCTCCTGTCCATTGTTTAACAGGCTATGCTGAGCACCCGTTGGTATCCAGGTTGCATCGCCCTCCCCTACCTGGCGCTCCTCATCATCCACCTGCATCAATCCGGATCCTTTCACGACAAAATATATCTCTTCCATCGGATCGATATGGGGTTCGATTTTTCTTCCCGGTTCCAGCCTGGCAATGGCCAAAAACCCGATCTCTTTCAATATGCGACGGTCCAGTATCATCTGAGCCACCGCTCCGCCATGAGCAATATAAGTCGTGTCCAGAACTTCCCTGTCATTCACATTTCGCACAATCATAGGTCATGTCTCCTGGTATAAGGATTCGACTCCCGAACGGTGGTCTTTGAACTTTGAGCTTTGTCATTGCCGACAGGGCCAATCACCTCAACCTGCGCAAAGAACCAGTTTTTCTATGACAATTAAAATCTGCTTGCGAGCACCCACATTTAACTCGATTATATTGAGCTTTCAAGTCGCTTTTTGGGTGCGGGAGATATTCATGACTGTTTTCCATTTGAATCGCGCTCCCCGCCCCAAGCTGACGGTGTATTCTACAATCAGAATAGATTAAGATATCAAGATGTTATTAAGCATCGCGTTGAAACATGTCGAAAACATAAAAACGGGAATATTTTATCAATATTTTATCTTGACTAAGCCGATATGTAGCTGTAATGTAGCTGTAAAATGGGTTTTCACCCGGTAACTGATCTTTAATAAATGACCTGAACAGGCGAAAGTAGATAATATATCGACAGGTTCAGGAAGGCCATTCTCAGTAACACTCACCAGCAATTCGAGGTTTGAACATCTTATTTTAACTACTTCATCGAGGGAAATGCCATGCACAAATTACTCACTGACAATCCAGGTGAACAAATGTTGCTCCTGGGAAACGAAGCAATCGCCCGGGGGGCGATTGAAGCCGGTGTGGCCTTTACCAGCACTTACCCGGGAACACCGTCTTCGGAGATATCCCTCCAATTTTTCCAGATGTCCCAGGAATGTGACCTGTACTTTGAGTACAGCACCAATGAAAAAACAGCCTTTGAAGTGGCAGCCGCCGCTGCGAATTCAAACGTACGTTCCATGTGTATGATGAAGCATGTGGGATTGAATGTTGCAGCGGATGGGTTGATGACCCTGGCCTATATCGGGGTCAAAGCCGGTATGATCGTTCTGACAGCCGACGACCCGTTTATGTTCTCCAGCCAGAATGAACAGGACAACCGGATTTATGCCAGACTTGCAGGCCTGCCCATGCTCGAACCGTCATCGATTCAGGATGCCAAAGACATGATCCCTTATGCCTTTGACCTTTCCGAAAAGCTTCAGGAACCGGTGATCTTCCGCACAACAACCCGGATCAACCATTCCAGCGGCATCGTGAAACTGGGTAAAATCAAACCGCGCGTAACCAAAGGCAATTATACCAAAGATCCGCTCAACCATGTACCGGTACCGGCGGTTGCCCGAAAACTGCATGTCAAACTGCTGAAAAATCTTGATACCGCTCAGGGGATTGCCGAAAAATCCGAATTTAACATTGTTGAAGGTAAAGGCAAATGGGGCATTATCTGCAACGGTGTCAGCTATAACTATGTGCGTGACGCTGTCACAGACCTGGATATTGCGGACAGTGCCAGAGTCCTGCGCCTCGGCTTTTCTCACCCGATGCCGGATACGCTGATCCTGAACTTTCTGAAGGCCTGCGAAAAAGTCCTGATCGTCGAGGAAGGCGAACCGGTCATGGAAGAGGCGGTAAAAGCGATGGCCCAGGAAGAAGGAATAACCCTGCCGATTAAAGGGAAGGGGGAAGGCCTGCTGACCCGCCTTTATGAATTCAGCCCGGCCCAGGTGGAAAATGTCATTGCCGGTTATTTTGGCGTACCTTACGAACCGAAAGAAGCCGTCGATCTATCGGATATTCCCGAAATTCCCCAGCGGCCGCCGACGCTTTGCGCCGGATGCTCCCATCGGGCCACATATCATGAGATCAACAAAGCCGTCGAAGAGTTGGGGGTTGAAACCATTTACCCGACCGACATCGGTTGCTACACTTTAGGGTTGCTGCCGCCGCTATCGACTGCGGACTTTCTGGTCTGCATGGGATCATCGGCAGGCACTGCCGGCGGTTTTTCACAGGTGACCGATAAAAAGGTCATCGCCTTCATCGGCGATTCAACCTTTTTCCATTCCGGCATTCCGGGGTTGATCAACGGGGTGTTCAACAATCACAATTTCACTCTCGTCATCCTTGACAACGGCATCACGGCAATGACCGGGCACCAACCCCACCCGGGTGTCGACATGAAGCAGTTTAATATGGAAGGATACGGCCAGGTATCCATCGAAGCCGTTGTCCGGGCCATCGGTGTTCCTCACGTTGCGGTGATCAAACCGAATAAGGTGAAAAAAAGCATCGAGGCAATTAAAGAGGCGATAAATTTCAAAGGGATTTCGGTGATTATTTCCCAGGAACCCTGCGTGCTGTATGCCAAGGCGCTCAAGCTCACCAAGCAGCGACCGTTTGAGGTGACCGACAAATGCAAAAATCACCGGGATTGCATGAACTATCTTGCCTGCCCGGCGTTTTATGTCTGGAACGAACGGATTAAAATCGATCCGAATCTGTGTACCGGGTGCGCCGTCTGTGCCCAGATTTGCCCGGAAAATGCAATTCTTCCATTAAAAAAGAAAAAAGTGCCGGCCTAAGCGGTCATCATGGTTGAGCCCGTCTGGATCGTCAACCCCGATGCGCCCATCGAGTATTATAGCGAGCATAACGGGCACAACCGGCTAACCGGCAAAACTATTAAAAAAGGATAGGATAATTCATATGGAAACAACCAGACTTATCATAGTGGCGGTTGGCGGGCAGGGAAACCTGCTGGCCTCGAGTGTACTGGGCGAGGCGGCACTCCTGAACGGAGTTCCGCTGCGAATGAGCGAAATTCACGGTATGGCACAGCGAGGCGGTGTGGTGGAATCGGCACTTGTTTTCGGCGACGCGGAAAGCACCATAATTTCCGATGGTGAGGCGGATCTGCTGGTTGGGTTTGAACCGGCGGAAACACTGCGGGCTATTAACAAATGCAATGCGGAGACCACGGTCATCACAAACCTGGCACCGCTCATGCCATTCACCGTTAACATCGGCCAGGGGGTATATCCGGATCTGGCCGAACTGCAAAACCTGATTCGCGCCAAGACAGCAAAGCTTATCGCCTTTAATGCGGCAAAACTGGCGGAAGAGGCCGGTAACCCTCTGGGAGTCAACATGGTTCTTCTGGGAGCGTTGACCCAAACCGGTATTTTACCGCTTTCGGCTGAAAATGTAAAAGAGGCTATGGAACGTAAAACGAAAAAGGCGTTTCTGGATTCAAACTTAAAAGCGTTTGATCTGGGGTTTAAAGCGGCAGAGCAGGCTGCCTGAATCTGAGAGACGGAACGATAACCTAATAATAAGGCAAATCAAGGTTGCCTAAAGTCCTTGAGTCTTACGATCTTGGAGTACTGGAGTGATGGAGTATTGGAGTGGGTAACAGACTTCCAGCCATTACTCCAATACTCCAATACTCCGAAATTTATTCAAAGGAGGAATAACTATGCCCTGGAACGACAAGTTCGAATGCATGCCGGTGGAAGAGCTTCAAAAGTTTCAACTCGAAAAGCTGAAGGAAACCATCGCCTGGGTGGCCGAAAAGGTTCCTTTCTACAGGAATAAGTTCAAAG
>DAOVBC010000229.1 GCA_030670715.1 Deltaproteobacteria bacterium
CACCGGAAAATTTTGAAAAAGAAAAAGATAATATAAAGGAAAAACTGCTGCGTCAAAAACAAGTTCAAACGATGGACAACTGGCTGGCTGAAATAAGAAAAAACAGCGAGATCATGATTGAAGAAACGTATCTTCAATGAAAAGGAGTTCAATAGGAAATGGACGACAATCAGCAGGACAAGGAATTCTCTTACGCAACAAAAAAGTGCCCGGAGTGCTATACGTATGTTAAGCTGCATGAAACAAAGTGTCCATCCTGCAAGACGAGACTTGGCGAAGTCGAAAAGCACGGAATGGCAAAACGAACGTTTGATTTTAACGCCTACCTGTTTGCGTTTATTGCAATGCTGGCGTTAGGTATATACATCTGGTGGGCTTTCCTCTAATCTGAACATTTCATGCGTTTGCATCCGCGGTGCCGGTGTTATCAGCGGTAAGGAGCACCACCCTTTCACCGCGTATGTTTAATTGATATCAATCGCAACAGGAAACCAGGCACCGAGAGAACACGTATGACAAAATTTCACAAAACGAGCGGAACAAACCATGGCAACCTTGACGGATGAAGACCGAAAAGCACTGCTGAAACTGGCCCGCAGCGCTATTTCGTCAGAGCTTATCAAAAGCACAGAAGTGGTAAAGCCCGAAATGGTTTCAGCGGCCATGGAAGAAAAACGCGGCTGTTTTGTTACCCTGCACAAAAAAGGTATGCTCAGAGGCTGTATCGGCACAATAGAACCGGTGCACTCACTTGTCTCCAACGTGGAGGAGAATGCGCTGAACGCAGCTTTCAGAGATCCGCGATTTCCACCCCTTGAGGCCGATGAACTGGCGGTGGTGGACATTGAAGTCAGCGTGCTTACGTTACCCGAAATCCTCCCCTACATCGATGCCGAAGATCTCAAGCTGAAACTCAAACCTGGAATCCACGGCGTCATACTCTCCAAAGACTGGCGCAGTGCCACTTTTTTACCTCAGGTATGGGAACAGTTGCCGGACAAGGAAACGTTTCTGGCGCACCTGTGCCGGAAGGCGGGAATGGAAAATACCTGCTGGAGGGATGCCGACATCACGGTCAAAGTTTACGAAGCCGAGTATTTCTCCGAACAGAACTAACCCTTCATCGAGCAACCGGTTCACTGTTTCCTGCCAAAGATAACCGTCGTTACATCATATATTGATTACCTGATCCTCGATACTTGATACTGGAAACTCGATCAAGGATGATGGCCTTTGTTATCGACTTCGCCTCTTCCGTTACTATATGTGATGGTACGGCATCATATCCCGCATTGCGAGTCTTAACATTTCACTCATTCTGCAAACAGGTTCGAAGTGGTTTTATAGTGGGTGTTAAAAAAACGTTCTGGTATTCCAACGTTTTTTTCTACAACCACTTATACCGCAATTCCGTATTTCGGAATATAATTATGAAAAGCGGTATAAAACCACTTCTACCACAGATCAACAGTGTAGCGTTCCAGAACGCTGTCTGGAAGCAGGTCGACAAATCGGGAAGGACGTCCGAGGAACAGGCCGCTGGCTCTATCATAAATCTGGCCCGGGTAGGTGATAAAAAGATTTTCTTTGGCCCGCGTAGCGGCAACGTACATCAGCCGCAGCTCTTCTTCCAGTTCTTCCTGATTGTTTAGCGAGTGGACAGAGGGAAATCGTCCGTCCAGGGCCCAGATAATAAATACAGTGTGCCACTCAAGACCTTTGGCGGAGTGGATGGTAGAAAGGACCAGACGTTCATCATCGTGTTGCCCCGCCGACAGGCGATCGCCGACACTTGTGTTCGGGGGTTCCAGGGCCATATCGATTAAAAAACCTTCCAGATCGCGGTAGCGCTCCATGATAGTGAGCAGTTGCTCCAGGTCTTTCAAACGTTTTGGATGGTCATCATATTTGCGTTTTAAAATCGGGTGATAATATCTCAGAACAGCTTCTCCCATTTCGGCAACAGTCAGGGGCCTGGAATCAATGTTTGCGAAGAGTTCCTCCAGTGGCTTGAAGCCATCGAGCCTTTTGGGTTTGTTTTTAACGGTTAATATGCCGGTATATCCGGCCCTTTCATTTGCGATAGCCTCATACATATCGTGCGCCGTCTTCGGACCGACCTTGTTCAGCAACAGCAGCAAACGGTACCAGCTGATCCGGTCATAGGGGTTGATGATGACTCGCAAATGGGCCAGGAGGTCTTTGATGTGCGCCGATTCCATAAATTTAAACCCGCCGACTTTGACAAATGGAATCTGTTCCCGATTCAGCTCGATTTCAAGGTCGAAGGAATGAAAGCCGGCCCTGAACAGCACCGCAATTTGCCCCGGAGATATTCCTTCCCGTGTAATCTCTTTAATTTTATCGGTGACGAATCTGGACTGGTTATTTTCATTACCGGCGTCTACCAGCCGGGGCATTAGCCCCCCTTTTTTTTGAGTGAACAGCTTCTTGTCGTACTTTTCCGCAGCCTGCTCGATCATGGCGTTCGTCAGGGTCAATATGGGCTGCACGCTCCGATAATTCTGCTCCAACCCGATGATGATTGTGCCCGGAAAAATTTTTGGAAAATCCATGATATTCTTAAAATTGGCTCCCCTGAAAGCATATATGCTCTGGGAATCATCGCCGACAGCCATCACATTATTATTTTTGTTGGCCAGCAGATACATAATTTCGGCTTGAAGCAGATTGGTGTCCTGATATTCGTCCACCATTATGTACCGGTAGGAGGAAGAGACGCTTTCTCTAATGTCTTCATGATTCTTTAAAAGCCGGTGCAGATAAACGAGCAGATCATCATAGTCAAAGAAATTATGCCGGGCTTTGCGTTCCTGATAGGCATTGAACAGGCTCGTTACGGCATCCAGGTTTTCGGAAAAATGCGGGTAATCATCAAAAACCACATCTTCTACAGATATTACTTTATTGACCGCTTTGCTGAAAACATTTGCCAGGGTACGGTTTTTCGGAAAACCGCGTTTTTGAGAAGTGAGTCCCAATTCTTTTTTTATCATTCCGATCAGGCTTTCGGCATCCGAGCGATCCAGTATTGAAAAACCGGCTTTAAAACCGACTGCCGGAGCATATCGGCGCAGGGCCCCATTGGCAAATGAATGAAATGTTCCACCGGATACTTTTTCGCAGCGCCTGTCGAGCAATCGGCTTGCACGACTGAGCATTTCAGTTGACGCTTTCCGGGTAAAGGTCAGCAGAAGAATCGAATGTGGCGATACCCCTTCTTCCACAAGACGGGCCACACGATAGGTCAGTGTTCTTGTCTTTCCGCTGCCGGCGCCGGCAATTACCAGGAGCGGACCATCATTGAACATCACGGCCCTCAGCTGGGAGGGATTCAGCACATCCTGGTAGGGAATGCAGTGGCTTCTCTGATGATTCGCCTGGCTTGATTCTGTCTTCATGATTGTTTGCTATTATAGCGAAAGGTTCACATCCGGTTGTCAATGCAATGATTAACACACTCAAATTGCACGCCCATCTCCCTTACGGACCGACTCCTACCCTAAATGATCGTGAACAAAACGGAGAACGAATATTAAAAAGCTGAAACAATTGGATATATTGTGTTATATCCAGGCTTATAGTAAATCTTCTATCAGAGACATAACCACGCTTAAAAAAACCTCTCCGTTTTGTTCACCCTGCGGGAAAGCCGATGGCACCCCATCTCCTTTGTTGCGTGTCCCGTCGTAGCTTTTTAGCGAAGTCGGATCAAGGGCTCGCAGTAGACGACTACGGCTTCGCCCTTGACGCCGCGGATCTGGGGCACCCTCGGCTTTCGCTCAATTAGGGTCATATAGCACGAATCGTGATATATTTACAACACGTCGGCAGAACTTCTATCAGGGCAGGTGGGAAATTGTTATCCGTCGGGTGAAGAAGATAAATTTATAACCGTTCACGGGTTCAGGGTTCAGAGGTTCAGGGGTTGACACCAGAACGCAGTACGTTAAACCTTTGAATGGAGAAGTTATGAGAATAAAACGATTTTAGGATTTGAGACAATGTACCCCTGAACGGTGAACCCAGAACCAGTGAACGTCTATGAAAGGAACGTAACCCTGAACGGTGAACTCCGAACCCGTGAACCCACACATAAATTTTATTAAACATCTCTACCGTCATCCGGAAAATTCGACCTATTCCAATGGTGCAGAAACCATGTCTTTATTATACCGCCGTATTACTCTTTGATATTCTTTTTAATTGTTGACATTTAAAAAAGTATATATATAGTAATTGTAGCAAAGCCCCCATTTTGCAAATTCACGCAACCTAACAGGGAGGACTTAAAGATGAAGAAAGCGAAAGAACAGTTGAAAGCAATGCAAAAAAATCTGGTTTCGTTGGTCAAGCAGACAGAAAGACTCACCAAGCGGATAGACAAACTTGCGAAAGCCGAATTAGCCAAGGCTAAAAAGAAAACAGCAGCAAAGAAGACCGCGGTTAAGAAACCTGCGGTTAAGAAACCCGCCAAAAAGAAAGTCACACGGAAGAAACCTGCGCCGAAAGCAAGAAAAAAGGCGGCAAAGGGTTCAACCGTTCTGGACAGCGTATATGGC
>DAOVBC010000002.1 GCA_030670715.1 Deltaproteobacteria bacterium
TGTCGTTACAGCGGCGCTGGTCCGTCCATCCAAAAGTGTAATGGACATGAAAGCGAAGTCGGTCAAGAAAAAATGGAAAAACAAACGCTTTGCGGCCGGTGTTGACCGCTCAATAATCACCAGAGGAGCCGAGATGCTGGAAGTGGAACTGACGGAGTTGATCACCGACACAATTATGGGCATGCAGGAAGTTGCCGATAGCATCGGATTAAAAGGGTCCGTATAATCGATGGCTGATGGCCCTGCCTTACGGCTGATAATGATTATCAACCGTAAGGTTTGATCATCTTATTGGACCGTCACGTTTAAAGCGTTTTCAAACGGATCCTTAAACGGGATCGTTATCTTCAGGCAGCCGTCTTCATATGTTGCCCGGGCTTTATCGGCCTTTACCGGGCAGCAAAAACCCGAAGCGGTGACGTATGCAACATCCTTTCCCGGAGCCGTGAGACTAAAGCTGTCGTCCATCATCCGGAGACGGATATTCTCTTTGTTTACCCCCGGCATTGATACCTCTATATTCAGTCGGTGGTCATCTTCGCTCATATATGAACATACATCCGGTGATACTCTGAATTTATCTTTCGCCATGGCGTTTATCTCCTTTCGTTCCGGCCACCTGAACTATGCGGTGCCGGCGGGATGTTCTATTTCTAAACATTAATGCTGTTTGAGCGTATTGCAAGCGGTTTGTTTCGGGAACGGCAGGGTGTTTTAGCGGTAACTGACCCGGCGAAGGTTACCCCAGGCGGTAAGACCAGGAAGGTTTTCTACGGATTCAATCAATATTTGCAGCGGAAAAGGCTTTGAGATAACCAGATCAAACTCGTCGTTTTCCAACAGCCAGGGTGTGCCGGACATGCCGATGATGGGTGTGTACTTCTTTTCAGAATTGCGGATGTGATGGGCAACACTGTTACCGTCCGCACCCGGCATTCGAATGTCCGTAATAACCAGGTCGAACTTTCTGTTATCAAATTTTCGAATCCCCTCTTGCCCGTCCGTTGCAATTTCAACTTCGTGACCGAACATGCTCAGTGCTTCCAGGATCAAAGCAGCAATCCTCTCTTCATCATCAATAACGAGAATGGTGCTCATAATATTATCTCCGGCAGTCGGCCGGCATTTTGATGCTTTTTTAAGCAGATGCGCTATAAAATTCAGTAGTTTTCGGATATATATCAGCAGTTCTCGTCAACGAGAACGGATTGGTGACAAATGGAGCGAAAGATTTTTACAGGGAAAAATTATTGTTGCATTTTATACAGCCACACTTCAATGTCAAACCGGTTGACCCCGAAATTTTAGCGGAGAAATGTTAAGTTATTAACAAAATATATATAGCTGAAATTACACATAAAATTATATAAATAATGATAACTATCCTGAATCACGGCCCTTTTCGACTTGAGGATTTTATTAAAAATATTGAGGAGATCCGATCCGGTGCCGGAGTTATGAACAAACCGGCTGCAAAACAAAATCTTTCGAAATCTACGATTTTCGTTAAATTTTAAACAAAACTGATTATATTATCCTGAATTTTCACAATTGCATGATATCCCGATAATTTTCAATGTAAGGTGGCTTTGCGTTTCAATACCAATAAGATAGAAAGGTGCTCGAGCAGGTGCTTTTAAATATCCGGGTTAACTCGTTCAATTGATGCTTACAGTTTTAACCGGGGTGATATAGTGGTTGTCAAAAAAACGTTCCGGTATTCCAACGTTTTTTTCTACAACCACTTATACCGCAATTCCGTATTTCGGAACATAATTATGGAAAGCGGTATAACACGGTGGAAAGCTGGAAATATAAAAAACGGTGACAAAGATGAGTAATAAATTGCGGTATATTCTATTTTTTCTGATTTTTTTTTCCTGGCACTTTCAGGCAAGTGCGGCTGTGAATCTGACGAAACTGGTTGAAAAAATTCAGCCGGCAGTCGTTATGATTACCACCTACAATATTAACAGTGAAGTAGCAGGCATTGGAAGCGGGTTTTTCATCGACAGAACCGGACACTTGATTACCAATGTGCATGTTTTAAATGGCGCATACTCAGCCGAGGTAAAAATGCACACCGGTGAAAAATATCCCATCGTTTCGGTGGTTGCTCAGGATGAAACTTCCGATATTCTGAAAGTGCTTGTCGACACCGGGGGCAGTGAAGTGACATATGTGCATGTTGCCGACCAAGCGCCTGCCATTGCCGAACGGGTAGTGGTTGTCGGCAGTCCCCTCGGCCTGGACCAGACTGTCAGTGAGGGAATTGTTTCGGCTATTCGAAAGATGCCCGGTATCGGCAGTTTTTACCAGATTTCGGCACCCATTTCTCCGGGGTCGAGCGGAAGCCCGGTTATTAACATGAAGGGAGATGTTGTCGGTGTTGCCACATTTCAGACGGCTATCGGACAGAACCTTAATTTTGCTGTTTCCAGTGCGGCCGTTTTAAATCTGGCCGAAGATAAAAAGAGGAAAACCCTTTCAGAATGGACCTATGCTCGAAGTGAGGACAAGCCTCGACTGGCCGCAGAGCTGTGTAGAATCGGCTTTCATTTCTCGGTTCAGGGTGAAGATAAAAAGGCGTTGCAGTACTACCAGGAAGCCACCAGGAAAGATCCTTCGGATCCGATGACCTGGTACGGATTGGGTTATTGCTATGCGGGCCTTAATAAACCGGCCGAGGCGATAAAGGCCTACCGGCAGGCGGTTCAAAACAATCCCGATGATGCGCTGGCCCATTATAACCTTGCAAGCTATTATGATGAAATCGGCCGCAATGAAGAGGCGATCGAATCGTACTGGGAGGTGATCCGGATCAATTCGCAGTTCAGGCAGGCGTACTTTAGGCTTGGTATGGTGTATACTCGGATTGGTAAGTTGAACGAAGGCAAAGAAACATTCGTGCATTTAACCAGGATCGACCCGGACAATGCATCGGCCCATTTTTTTGTGGGCATCACCAGTGGAAGGCTAGGCCAATACGAGGAGGCCGTCGGAGCCCAACAACAGGTGATTCGGATAAATCCTTCCTATGCACCCGCCCATTATAATCTGGGGATCCTTTATGGAAAACTCGGCAAGCCCGACGAAGAACTTGCCGCGTATAAACACGCCATCCGTGTAAATCCGGATTATGCACCGGCACATTATAAAATCGGACAGAGTTACCTTATAGATGACAACAGGCATGCTGCACTTGCCGAGTATAAAATTTTGATGAAATTAGACAGAGAGATGGCCGAAAGGCTGTTCGATCAAATATATGATTAAAAGTCATTATCCTATAGTCGACGACGTTACATCTGTATCAAGATAAATGCAGCATACCGGCTATAGGTGACCAAATTCCCCAAATTTTGACTCAATTTTTACAAATTTTGTCAAAATTTTACCCATCGCTTAAGGGTGTCATTCGAACAAAATCTCTAACTATAAGAAATCTCGACATTATTCAAAAACATCAATAGTTGGCACGCTGATTGCTTTAATATAATAGCAAATTCCGTATGACTCCCGGCCTCAACACACTTGGACTTAACCTCGTAATTTTGTTTAATGTGGATACGAAGGTCACCATTTAAAAAAGAGGGTTCGTGGAATCATTCGGAAAGCGTTTCTCGGGTGTCAGTGCATCTCATTTGCAGAACTCCACTGCGGGAAACCAACCAATTGAAAAGGCAGGCCGATGTGGCTTGCCTTTCTCTTTTTATCTTTGGATAAGTATATTGTGCCGCAGAGTTAGTCCGTATATTTCACAGGTCTGTACAGACCTGTGAAATATACGGGTGGGGGATAGAGGCAGAATCTGATGCGGTTTATGGCAGCATACACCGGGAAGATATCATCTCAGCATCCGATCTGAATTGTAGGTGTCAAGGGCGCCCTTAATGAAATTCTCCAAAAAATCATTGACTCTCGATGTGTCAATCTCCTCTGTTTTCAAGGTAACATCGTCGATTTCAACAACGGGCGGGATGCGTTTGGGGAAATGAATGGAAAAGGTGATTTTACGCAAATTTCCTGTTGCTGTTATATAGGCTTTATAGGTGGTATCTATCTTTTTCGGGTCATAGGAAAAACTTTCGGTATGCTCCGGATAGAAGAACAAGGAAACTTCCCTGATGTTCGGTTTTCCCGACGTTTGTGATGTGGATTGGCCGATATTCAATTGATTCCAGTATCCGGCCTGGTTCAAATCATTTTCCACATCAAAGACCGCCGGTAGAATGATTTCGGTGAAGCACCGGTTTAATCGAACCAGCAACGTTTCAATTTCAAGTTTTACCCTCTCTTCCTTCTCACTTAATTTGTTTATCACGTCTTTGTCATCTCTGGAGAACCCATCCAGGATATCTTTAATGGTCATGTTATCCTCCTACCCATTAAAACATTCTGGATAATACTCTAACAGAAAGGCGCGGATATCAATGCTTTTATGCAGAGGTGTTTTTTTCAAGTAAATTCGGCTCTGTTGACATTTTGCGCAGCAAAATGCCACGCTTGACGTTTTTTCTTGAAGGCTTAGATTAGGTGCGTGTTCACGGGGTACGTTTCCCCGAGTAACGATATTGGCGGAGTGGCTTCGTCATTTCAATGACTTAGCAGTGGGGGAGACCGCGGCTCCCGCACGATTTTCGCGGGAGAACGCGGAGGGGGCAGGAATGCCCCCGCGGCTAAGTCATTGAAATGACCAGACACGTAGCCACCGGAGTGAATCGGGGCAGCGCACCCCGTGAACACGTACGAATTTTTTACTGCAAGGGGGGCATTATCCCGGCCTTTGATTGCCGCGGGCCCGGTTGTATAGTGGTTGTCAAAAAAACGTTCCGGTATTCCAACGTTTTTTTTCTACAACCACTTATACCGCAATTCCGCATTTCGGAACATAATTATGGAAAGCGGTGTAAATAAAAATCAAAAGTAACTCGACCCGTCCCAGCAGTGGGTGCACAGCTTTTCCCCGGGCAGGCCGATGGCCTCCACCAGGTCATCCAGCCGTTGATACTTGAGGGACGTCAGCCGCAGCTGCCGGCGGATCTGTTCCACCATGGCTGAATTTCTCTCGCTGCCCGCCGTCGCATACTCGCCGAGGTGTTTGTCATCTCCTCTTTCAAGTTCATGGATCGCTTTTCTGCTGGCCAGATCCAGGGTGGATCTCGAGGTCGAAAAATTCAAAAAATCGCACGGGAAAATCAGGGTCGGACACGCCGGTCGCATGTGGACTTCCGCGGCCCCGTATTCAAAGAGAATCTGTATGTTGTCCTTGAGCTGTGTTCCCCGAACGATCGAATCTTCACAGAAAAGGATCTTTTTCCCTTCGATCAACCGCCGGATGGCAATTAGCTTCATCTTTGCAACCAGGTCCCGCAGGGACTGTTTCTGGGGCATGAAGCTGCGCGACCAGGTTGGGGTGTACTTGACAAAGGGGCGAACGTAGGGTGTTTTTTTCTCATTGGCGTAGCCGATGGCATGACCGATTCCCGAGTCGGGGATGCCGGCGACGCAATCGATTACCGCATCGTCGTTTCTGGCCAGGGCCGCCCCGCAGCGGTTGCGGACATACTCCACGTTGATCCCTTCATATTCGGAAGCCGGATACCCGTAATAGACCCACAGGAATGCGCAGACCTGCATGTCGCTGCCGGCCGAAAGCCTCTGTTCGTAACCATCGGCAGTAAGAAGAACCGTTTCACCGGGCCCCAAAAACCGTTCGATCCCATACCCGAGGTTGGCGAACGCGCAGGATTCGGAAGCCGCCGCGTAGGCGCCCTCTTTTTTGCCGATGACGATCGGGGTGCGGCCCAGGCGGTCCCTGGCGGCGTAGACCCCGTCTTCAGTCATCAGCAGCAGAGAGCAGGATCCTTGAACCACATCCTGAACGCTACGGATACCTTCCTCAAAGGACGCCTCCCCGCAGATCAGCATTGCTACCATTTCCGTCGGGTTGATTTCACCACCGGCTGTCTCTGTAAAATGCCGCCGGTGTGAGAAGGCCTTTTGCTCCAGTTCGGCCATGTTGTTGATTCTGCCCACGGTAACGATGGCGAAGGCTCCCAGATGCGAACCGACCACCAGCGGCTGAGCGTCGTAATCGCTGATGACGCCGATCCCCTGGTTGCCCTGAAACTTGGGGAGATCGGATTCGAACTTGGACCTGAAATAGTTGTTTTCGATACTGTGAATCGAACGCTTTATCTCACGGGAATTTTTAACCGCCATGCCCCCGCGCCGGGTCCCGAGGTGGAAATGGTAATCTGTCCCGTAATACAGATCACTGACACAATCCGATTTTGACACCACACCGAAAATTCCGCCCATGATAATTCCCCGAATGACAGCTTGATTTTAATGTGCACTTAAATTAGAAGGATCATATTTAGTATTTCTTGCTCACAATGTAAATAGACGGATGGGGTTTACAGCAATTTTTTTTGAATAAAGGTCGCAATGACCCGAATTTCTGAACCGGCGAAAGGAGTTCCTATGCCCACAAGAGCAGACATCGATAAAATTCTGATAATCGGATCGGGTCCCATCATCATCGGCCAGGCCTGTGAATTCGATTACTCCGGCACCCAGGCCTGCAAGGCTCTCAGGGCGCTCGGTTACAAGGTCGTACTGGTCAACTCCAATCCGGCCACCATTATGACCGACCCCGGTACGGCGGATGTCACGTACATTGAGCCGCTGAATGTCAAGGTGCTCACCGAGATCATCGCCCGGGAGCGACCGGACGCTTTGCTGCCGAACCTGGGCGGGCAGTCGGGGCTGAATCTGTCTTCCGAGCTGCATCGCGCGGGTGTCCTCGAAAAGTACGGGGTTCAGGTTATCGGTGTGAACGTTGGCGCCATTGAGCGCGGAGAGGATCGATTGGCTTTCAAAGAGACCATGGAACGGCTCGGTATTGAAATGCCGCAGAGCCAGACGGTCAGCAGCGTAGAAGATGCCGAAAAGGCCGCCGAAGCGCTCGGATACCCGTTGGTCATCCGTCCGGCCTACACGATGGGCGGAACCGGCGGCGGACTGGTGTACAATGTGGAAGAACTTCGCACGATAGCCGCCCGGGGGCTGGCAGCCAGCCTGGTCAGCCAGGTTCTGGTGGAAGAGTCGGTGCTGGGGTGGGAGGAGCTTGAGCTGGAAGTCGTCCGCGACGCTAAAAACCAGATCATCACCGTGTGCTTCATTGAAAACGTGGATGCGATGGGTATTCACACCGGAGACAGTTTCTGTACGGCGCCCATGCTGACCATCGACCCGGTACTGCAACAGCGTCTGCAGGAGTATTCCTATGCCATCGTTGAGGCCATTGAGGTCATCGGGGGCACCAACATTCAGTTCGCCCACGATCCTGCTAGCGGTCGGGTGGTGGTGATTGAAATCAACCCGCGCACTTCCCGGTCTTCGGCGTTGGCCTCCAAGGCAACCGGGTTTCCCATCGCCCGGGTTTCAGCCCTGCTGGCCGGCGGACTCAATATGGACGAAATTCCGTACTGGCGTGACGGCACCCTGGAAAAATACACGCCTTCGGGCGATTACGTGGTGGTGAAGTTTGCCAGATGGGCATTTGAAAAATTTGAAGGCGTTCAGGATGCGCTCGGCACCCAGATGCGGGCGGTCGGTGAAGTGATGAGTATCGGCAAAACTTACAAGGAGGCCTTTCAGAAGTCAGTCCGCAGCCTGGAGATAAATCGTTACGGGCTGGGCTTTGCCCGTGACTTTCACGAGATGACGCTGGAGGAGCTGCTGAGCGCCCTCGGCACTCCCAGCAGTGAGCGGCAATTTCAGATGTACGAGGCCCTGCGCAAGGGGGTGAGTATCGAGACGCTTTACGAAATCACGCACATCAAGCCCTGGTTTATACAGCAAATGAAGGAGCTGGTCGAGCTCGAGGAGGAGATCCTGAATTACAGGGACCGCCGGTTGCCCGACGATCTACTGGTCCGGGCCAAAAAAGACGGGTTCGCCGACCGTTACCTGGCCGGACTGCTCGGCTGCAGCGAGTCCGAGATCCGGGAGCAGCGCAAAGCCTTGGGGGTGGTGGAAGCCTGGGAGCCTGTTCCGGTGAGCGGTGTTGAAAACGCAGCGTACTACTATTCGACATACAACGCCCCGGATCGGGTTGGGGTCAGCGACCGTAAAAAGATCATGGTGCTGGGGGGCGGTCCGAACCGCATCGGTCAGGGTATCGAATTCGATTACTGTTGCGTACATGCCGCTTTTGCCATCCGGGATGCCGGGTACGAGTCGATTATGGTCAACTGCAACCCAGAAACCGTCTCCACAGATTACGATACTTCCGACAAACTCTATTTCGAGCCACTGACCGTTGAGGACGTATTGAGTATATACGAAAAAGAACAACCCGACGGGGTGATCGTCCAGTTCGGGGGACAGACCCCGCTCAATATCGCCGGCGAGCTTGCCGCGACCGGAGTCAATATCCTGGGCACCTCACCGGAAACCATCGACCTAGCCGAAGACCGTGACCGTTTCCGTAAGATCATGCGTGAGCTGGGAATCCCCCAGCCCGAATCAGGTATGGCCAGCACTATGGAGGAGGCCCGCTTAATTGCAGAGAAAATCGGTTACCCACTGATGGTGCGGCCATCCTACGTTCTGGGCGGACGGGGTATGGAAGTGGTACAGGACGAGGAAATGCTTCATCAGTACATGACGGCCGCAGTGGAGATTTCACCGGAGCGCCCCATCCTGATCGACAAGTTTCTGGACAACGCCATCGAAGCCGAAGCCGATGCCATTGCCGACGGTACGGACGCCTTCGTGCCTGCCGTAATGGAGCACATCGAGCTGGCGGGCATCCACTCCGGCGATTCGGCCTGTGTCATCCCGCCCGTAAGCATTGCGCCGAAACATATTGAGATCATCAGCGAGTACACCAGGAAGATCGCCATCGCTCTCGATGTCGTGGGCCTGATGAACGTGCAATACGCAATTTTTGACAACACGGTGTATGTGCTGGAGGCCAACCCCAGAGCATCCAGGACGGTGCCCATCGTCTCCAAGGTGTGCGACATTTCCATGGCCCGTCTGGCCACCCAGGTCGTGCTGGGCAAGAAACTGGCCGAACTGGAACTGCAGCAGCGAATTATCCCCCACTACGGGGTCAAGGAAGCGGTGTTTCCGTTCAACATGTTTCCGGAGGTCGATCCGATTCTGGGGCCGGAAATGCGTTCCACCGGCGAGGTGCTGGGGCTGTCTCAGTCCTTCGGACGGGCGTTCTTCAAGTCCGAGGAGGCGACCCAGGTGACCTTACCCCTGGAAGGCGCCGTGCTGTTCACAATCGCCGACCGCGACAAAACGGCGGCTCTGGAGCCGGTAAGGCTTTTCCGTGATCTGGGTTTTCGAATCCTGACGACAAAAGGGACCCACGAATTTTTAAGGGAGCACGAAATCGAAACCGAGCCGGTACAAAAACTCGGCTATGGGCGCCCGGACCTGGTGGACGCCATCAAAAACGGTGAGATTCAGCTGCTGGTCAACACCCCGAGCGGCCGGCAGAGTAGTCGAGACAGTTCCGAGGTACGCAAGGCGGCGATCAAATACAAAAGTCCCTACATCACCACTACCGCCGCGGCGATTGCGGCGGCCAAAGGCATTGCCGCTCGCAGGGCAGGTGCACCCAAGGTGCGCGCATTGCAGGAATACCATGCCGGTATCCGGTAACAGCCGGTCGGCCAGTATCAGGGGGGAAATACAAAATGTATACAGTTATGATTCGGGTAGGGAATGCCCGGAAAATAAAACGGGCTGTTTTTGAGGATTCCGCCAAGGCGGAGGAATATTTTGAAGCGCTTTGCCGGCGCCGAACCGAATATCCCGCCACCGCAGTTCTCACCTATAGAATTCTGGTCAAAAAACAGTACCGCCTCGATAAAGACTGGAAAGGTGATCGCTTTATATTAAACGAAGATCTGGCGCCTTAAAAGGGGCAGTGCTGTAATCGGCAATTCCCCTGTAAAATTGATAACATGCGATATTTTCTATGAAACACCGACCGCAGGGAGGTGTTTCATAGAAAATATTCGGGCTAATCTATCTCGCGGTACAGCGCCAAAACTCCGGACCGGGTCAATTTTTTAATACCCATCGGCTCCAGCAGACCGATGAGAGCGTCTATTTTCCCCTGACTGCCGGTCACTTCGATAATATAATGGGTTGCCCCCGTATCGACAATTCTGCCTCTAAAGGTCTCGGCAATCCGGAGAATTTCCGGGCGGTTTTCCGGCTGCGCTTTCACACAGATCAGGGCCATTTCTCGCTTTACGGCTTTCTTGCCGGTCATGTCCCTTACCTTGATCACATTGACGAGCCTTCGCAACTGCTTCATGATTTGTTCGAGTCGTTCCGGGTCGGCTTTGGTCGTGATCGTAATGCGCGACATTTCCGGATTTGCGGTCGGTGCACCGCAGATTGTTTCGATATTGTAACCGCGACCGGCAAACAGTCCTGAAACGCGGGCGGTTACCCCGGGTTCATTTTCCACAAGCATCGTTAGAATGTGCTGATTATTACTCATCCCCGGCTCCCGCTGTTCACTGCGCCCCTTACCCGGACATTCCGCCGCCCCATCCTATCCACCTTACGGCACCCGATAAACCATGGAATTTATATTCATTCCGGCCCCTACTGAAGCAAAAACAAGGATATCGCCGGAATGCAGCCGGTGGTTGTCCAGCTTTTTTCTCACAATCAAATCCAGCATCATGGGCAGGGTGGCGACCGAGCTGTTACCGGCCCAGGAAATGATCATGGGCTGAATATCGGCCGGAATTTCCCGGATATCGTACAACGCAAACAGCCCTTTTAATATGGCCTCATCCATCTTTGCATTGGCCTGGTGAATCAAAACCTTTTTGACATCGCCGAGGTCCAATCCGCTCTTTTCAAGATTTTTCTTTACCATCCTCGGTATGGTCCTAAGTGCATACTTGTATATTTTGTGACCATGCATTTTGATAAACAGCTCGTTCCCCCTGTGGCCGGGATTATAGGACCCGCCCAGTGTCAAAAGGTAGGCATGATCAAAAGTATCCGAGCGGGTGATGTGGGAAAGGATGCCCGTATCCTGATCCGTTGCTTCAACAAGGGTCGCTCCGGCGCCGTCGGCATAGATCATGCGATCCACATCATGGGGGTCCGCCACCCGTGACAGTATCTCAGCGCCGATCACAAGGACCCGCTTTGCATCGCCCGATTTGATGTAGTAATCGGCCGTAATCATCGCCTGCAGCCATCCGGGACATCCAAAAGGTATGTCAAAGGCGACCGTGTATGGATTTTCAATTCTCAGTTTGTGTTTTACCCGGGCAGCGATAGTGGGAACCATATCCGTTCGGATATTGTCCGCTGTCAGATCTCCAAAATTCTGGGCGACGATAATATAATCAAGGCTTTCCCGGTCAACGCCTTCCAACGCTTTTTTTGCAGCCCTGTAGGCAATGTCGGAAGTGGTCAGCCCATCGGTGACATACCGCCTTTCCTCTATTCCCGTGATCTCATAAAGTTTTTGAATGATCTCGGCATTGGGCCGTTGCAGTCTGTTGCCGTCGGGTCCATAGAAATCGCTATCGAGAAAATACTGATTTGGAATTGCCTCCGGTGGGAAGTAACTGCCGGTTTCCGTAATGATGGAATTCGCCATTTTATACCGCTTTCCATAATTATGTTCCGAAATACGGAATTGCGGTATAAGTGGTTGTAGAAAAAAACGTTGGAATACCGGAACGTTTTTTTACAACCACTATATAACCGCTGCTTTGCCTTTTTGAAATAATACAGATTATATAGCACCCGCTGCAGATGCACAAGGACTTTAGCAGTCCTGGTAACCCGGCTGTGTAAAAAAAATGTAAAAAATGAATGCCTACCCTGTCGATTTATTCTTCATGCGGAAGGCGCGCAGGGTGTGGCGTTTTTGAGCGGACAGCACCGTCTTTCGCTTGCGCACGGATCGGGGCGTGACCTCCACCAGCTCGTCTTCTCGAATAAAGCTGATGGCCTGCTCCAGGGTTACCGGTTTGGTGGGTGAAAGAACAACGTTTTCGTCTTTGCCGGCGGCGCGCATGTTGGACAACTTCTTTTCCTTGCAGGGGTTCACGTCGATATCCTGGCTCCGGTTGTGCTCGCCGATGATCATACCCTCATAGACCGGATCTCCCGGCACGACAAAAAGCCGGCCCCGGGGTTCCAGGTTAAATAAGGCATAGGGTACGGCATTGCCGGTGCGGTCAGCCACAATGGAGCCGGTAAACCGGCTGGGGCAGTCCCCACGGAATTCTCCGTAGCCGTCGAACAGGGAATGAATGATACCGGTGCCCCGGGTGTCGGTGAGAAATTCGTCCCGGTATCCGATCAACGCCCGGGCGGGTACGGAAAATTCGATGCGCACCCGTCCCTTGCCGTTGTTGACCAGGTTGGTCATTTTACCTTTGCGAGCCGAGAGTTTTTCCGTCACCACACCGAGGAATTGTTCTTCGCAGTCGACCAGCAGCCGCTCCATGGGTTCGAGCTTTCTGCCGTTTTCGTAGCGGTATATAACCTCGGGCCGCCCCACACAGAATTCATATCCTTCGCGCCGCATGGTCTCAATAAGGATGGCCAGTTGAAACTCGCCACGGCCCTTGACCAGAACACTTTCCCGGTCTTCGTTCGTTTCCATCTGGATGGCCACATTAAGAAGGGTCTCTTTCAGCAGGCGCTCCCGGATCCGGCTTGACTGGACGTACTTGCCCTCCTTGCCCCCGAACGGAGAGTTGTTGATGGTAAATTTCATGGACACTGTGGGTTCGTCCACCCTGATCCGGGGCAAGGGTCGGGGAGTTTGCTGGTTGCAGATGGTATCACCGATCTTGACTTCCTCAATTCCCGCCAGCACAACAATGTCTCCGGGCTGAACCTCGTCCACGCTCTTTAATCTCATACCCTCATGAACCTGGAGCCCGGACACTTTAAGCGGTACGCTCCGGCCGTCTTCGCCGATGCATACAAGGCTGTCTCTGGACCGGGCTGTTCCGTTAAAGATTTTGCCGACTGCCAGCCGGCCCACGTAATCCGAGTAGCCCAGGTCCGATACGAGCATCTGGAAGGGCGCGCCGGGGTCATGGGACGGGCCGGGGATCTCTGCCAGGATGGTATCCAGCAGTGCATATAGATTTTTACCCTCCCCATCCAGGGTTCTCAAAGCGATACCCTCCCGGCCGACCGCATACAGCAGGGGGAACTCAAGCTGCTCGTCGGTGGCATCAAGATCTATCAGCAGATCGTAGATTTCATCGAGGACCTCGTCAGGACGGGCGTCCTGACGGTCGATCTTGTTGATGACCACAATGATTTTAAGGCCGGCCCCCAGGGCTTTGTTGAGAACAAACCGGGTTTGCGGCAGTGGGCCTTCCGAGGCGTCGACCAGCAGAATCGCCCCGTCGGCCATGGACAGGGCCCGCTCCACTTCTCCGCCGAAGTCTGCGTGGCCAGGGGTGTCGATTATATTGATCCGCACGTCTTTCCACACCACCGAACAGTTCTTGGCTGCGATGGTGATACCGCGCTCCCGTTCCAGATCCATGGTGTCCATGAGCCGCTCTTCGATCTCCTGATCGGCTCTGAACAGGCCGCTCTGGCGGAACATGGCGTCCACAAGCGTGGTCTTGCCGTGGTCCACGTGGGCGATAATGGCAACGTTACGCAGGTTATCGTTTCTCAGTACGCTCGGCATGATACAGGTTCTCCGTTATGTAACAATTTCTCCGGACGGGCCGGAAGGAGCAATATAACCACCAGGGACCCGATTACAAGTTCAAAAAGGATATAATTATAGGGTGTTTTTACCCTTATAATTAGATTAAAGTGAAATGGGTTATCAGCGAATCACTGGCAGCTCGAGCGGATCCGACTGATTTAGGAGTTGTTTAGATGGAACAATTCATCAATAATTCTGTTGACATAACCGAGGATTGAGCATAAAATCAATAAGTTAAGTGCGTATTGAGTATTTTATCAGCATTCATGAAATATCGCAACAATTCGCTGTTCTTTCTTAACGAACCATAGAACATCCAAATCCCGGCGGGAAGTGGCGATGCGCTGGTAATCCACTGTACCCTAACCCGGACAAGCCGGAAAGTGCCTAAAGTGAACTAAAATGCCTAAAATGCCTAAAATTGTGGCGTCGCTTCACTCCGTCTTTATTATAAGCGCCTGATATTTTTATCATAAAAAGTCTGAAATCAGCAAATGAACACAATCGCATACCTTATTTTTTCTTTTATTAAAATCGATAGAATGCATTAATTTTAGGCATTTTAGGCACTTTGCAATTTTAGGCATTTCTTCAGGCAACTTGATTTTTACGTAAAAAGATCTTGCCATAAAAAACAAAAAAATAATTTCTAAGATACTAATAGAGGTATAGCGCTAAAGCTTCACTACGTGCCCAACATTCCAATTGGGGCGAAACCCCTAACTTGATTGTCCCTTATAATAATCGCATGAGGAGAAGAGGAGACCTGTGAGGCGGGAAATGATCGAAAAGCAAATTGTTGACACACTGAAATCTTTTTACAATTTGATGGCTCAAACCCGGTCTGTGAGGTCCGGCATTGTAACCCGGTTGTTTTCCTCTCAAGCCGTCCAAAATGGGCAAATTGATGCCTTAAAAAATGCACTTGCCTCACTTGAGCAGTGCCTGAAAGACGAATACAAAGCCACTTTCAAAATTGATCGTTCAGAAATTATTGATGTGGATTTAACCTATGAAGTAACGGAATTAAAAAAGGATATCTACTATCTTGAAAACGGCGAGGAGAAATTTATATCCTACCTTGAATCGCTTCATCCTGATTTTTCCTCCCAGGTGAAATATGGCGTGGGCATATTGAAGGGGAAGCATTTCAACTGTTTTATTACCGACAGGGACGGCACGACCAACAACTATTGCGGCCGTTATCGTTCCTCTGTCCAGTCAATCTACAATGCGGTTTTTTTAACCCGATTTGCTAACAGTACCGTTTCAAATCCCATTATGATCACATCGGCGCCGCTTAAGGATACCGGCATTGTGGATGTCAGCACCATTCCTGAAAAAGCCATTATTTTAGCAGCCTCAAAAGGTCGGGAATTCATCGATCTTTCCGGTTCACGAAAAACTCATCCCATCGACGATCAAAAGCAAGCGCTCATCAACCGCCTTAACCGGAAATTGAGTAAACTGGTCAAAGATCCCGCAAACGAAAAGTTCTCTATGATCGGATCCGGTCTGCAATTTAAATTCGGCCAAACAACCATTGCGAGACAGGATATAAATGGTTCAATTCGGGAGGCTAAATCCGAGGCATTTTTAGCATTGATTAAAAAGGTTGTAAAAGAACTGGACCCGGCCGAAGAAAATTTCAGGATTGAAGATACCGGTTTGGATATCGAAATTATCCTTGCAGTTTCGGATGAAAAGGCCGGTTTAAAGGATTTTGACAAGGCCGATGCCGTTAAATACCTGGACAAAGAATTAAATCTTCACCTGGAAAAAGGCCCCCATCTAATTTGTGGTGACACTGCATCGGATGTGCCGATGCTGGAAGCTGCCGTGGAAAGGACAGACAATACCTGGGCCGTTTTCGTAACCCGGGAGTCGGAACTGACCGATCGGGTAAAAGCCGTTTGTCCGAATGCAGTGACCGTAACGGAACCGGATATTCTCGTGACGATTCTAAACCGGCTGGCGACAATTTGTGAAAAAAAGGCAGAGAAGGTAATTTCTAACTGACATCAATCCATTGGCAGGAACAAAGGGTGACCGTATGGCCTCGAAAAAATTTAAAGGCGTAATTTTAGATTTAGACGGTGTGATCACGGGAACGGCCCGCGTGCACGGTCTGGCATGGGAAAGTATGTTTAACGATTATCTGAAAATGGCGGCCGAGCGTGACGACACACCATTTGTCCCATTTGATCGAGAAAAAGATTATTTGCAGTATATTGACGGTAAACCCCGAATGAATGGTGTTAAAAGTTTTCTGGAATCCAGAGGCATTCATCTGCCTTTCGGCGATTATGATGATCCACCGGAGAAAGAAACCATTTGCGGACTGGGAAATCGAAAAAATAGAGATTTCCAGGAAGTCCTTCGAGTAGAAGGACCGGATGTTTTTGATTCCTCAATTGCGTTCATTAAAGAATGTAAAAAACAGGGAATTAAAATTGGCGTTGCCTCATCCAGTCGAAATTGCAAACTCATTCTGGAGCTGGGCAAAATAGAAAAATATTTTGAAACCCGGGTTTGCGGAATCGTCTCCCGCGAATTGAATCTGAAGGGAAAACCGGATCCGGACATTTTTGTGACTGCAGCAGAGCGGTTGGGATTAAAACCGGGAGCGTGTGTGGTTGTCGAAGATGCAATATCCGGCGTGCAGGCCGGCAGAAACGGAAATTTTGGGCTCACCTTGGGCATTGCCAGGGAAATCGAACCCGAAACACTCATTCAAAACGGAGCAGATCTTGTCGTTCGCGATATGGCCGAAATTTCGATAGCTAAAATCAACAAGTGGTTTGAAAGCGGCATTGAAGCCGATGGATGGAACCTTACCTATGATTTTTTTGATCCGGAGGCCGAAAAACTGCGGGAAACGTTGACTGCCGTTGGAAACGGCTATTTGGGGGCCCGTGGAAGTTATGAAGGAGAAAATGCTTCAGACGTACATTATCCGGGCACATACATCGCCGGTGTGTATAACAAACCTGCAACCATGGTGGGCGGCAAGCGCATCTACAACAACGATTTTGTGAATTGTCCCAATTGGACGGTGGTCGAATTTGCCATTGGCCGATCCGATTACACCAGCCCTCTGAAGATGAATATTCTCAGCTATAAGCACCATTTGAATTTTCAGAAAGGGGCCATGGAGCGAACCATTGTGTGTAAGGATGATGCGGGAAGAATTACCCTGGTCCACAGCCGTAGAGTTGCATCGATGGCCGATGCGCATTTGTGTGCCATCAAATTTGACATTACCCCCCTGAATTACAGTGATACGATTCGTATCCGCTGCGCCATTGATGGTACGGTCATCAATGATAATGTTCCCAGATACCGACAGCTCAATTCAAAACATTTTGCACCGGTGTCTCAAGGCAAAACCAGAAACGGCATCTATTTACACGTTCGAACCAATCGATCCGGGTATCAAATTGTGATGAGCGCCAGAACGGCAATGTATAAATGGGACAAATTGATCCGGCCCGCAAAAAAAATTACGCAAAAAAAAGGATATATTTCCGAAATTTTAATCCTGGAGGCCCGGGAGAATACAACTTACTCACTGGAGAAACTTGTCAGTGTGTATACCTCTCTGGATGAAGGCGTTGCCGATCCATACAAAGCAGGCATTCGTGCCCTGTCGAGCATCAAATCTTTCAAAGATGTTTACAGACCCAGCGTCCGAGCCTGGGCCAATATCTGGAAAAAAGCGGACATTCAAATCCATGGCGACCGATTCATGCAAAAAGCGGCAAGGCTGCACATCTTTCATCTCCTTGTCGCTGCATCGCCCCACAACAAAAACATTGATGCCGGAATTACAGCCCGCGGACTTCATGGAGAAGCTTACCGGGGCCACGTGTTTTGGGACGAGCTCTACATCCTGCCTTTTTACAATCTTCGATTTCCGCAGATCTCAAAAGCACTGCTCATGTATCGCTACCGGCGGTTAGATGGCGCTCGCCGGTATGCCAGAGAAAATGGCTATAACGGTGCCATGTATCCCTGGCAAACGGCTGACGGGGGCGATGAAGAAACTCAGATTGTCCACTACAATCCCAAAAACGGTACATGGGGACCGGACTTGAGTCGTCGCCAGCGCCATGTTTCCATCGCTGTCTTTTACAATGTCTGGCGTTATGTCGCTGATACGAACGACACTAAATTCCTGAACCGATATGGTGCTGAAATGATGCTGGACATTGCCCGATTTTGGGCAAGTATTGCCAAACTGAATGAAAGCACCGGAAAATACTCCATTGCGGGGGTGATGGGACCGGATGAGTTCCATGAAAAGCTACCCGATGCAGACGTGCCCGGTGTAAAAGACAATGCTTATACCAACATCATGGTCGTATGGCTCCTGGAAAAAGCCGTGGAAGTCATCGGAAATCTTTCTGCAGGAACGCTCAATCGATTAAAGCAAAAGGTTGGATTTGAGATTGACGAAACCGAAAAATGGAAAAAAATCTGCAAAAAGATGAATGTGATCATCACAGTTGAAGGGATTATCAGTCAGTTTGAGGGGTATCCGGGTTTAAAGGAGCTGAATTGGGATTATTATCGGGAAAAATATGGCGATATTCATCGAATGGATCGCATCTTAAAAGGGGAAGGAGATACGCCGGATGCCTATAAAGTTGCAAAACAGGCCGACACACTCATGACTTATTATGTACTGCCGCCGGAGGATGTGGCGCGGATCATCAGACAACTGGGTTATTCAGTGGGTGATCCAATCGAACTGTTACAGAAAAACTACGAATATTATGAACAGCGCACCAGCCATGGGTCGACATTAAGTAAAGTGGTCCATGCAGTGATCTCCGGCCACATGGCGGTAGAAGAGACCGCGTGGGAATGGTTTGCGGAAGCGATGAAGTCCGATATTTACGACACCCAGGGCGGTACCACACCCGAAGGTATCCATTGCGGCGTAATGGCCGGCTCCCTTGATATCATTACGCGATATTTTGCAGGTATTGCTTTCTCTAAAACGATTCCGCAAATCGATCCGCATCTTCCCAAACACTGGAAGACGCTATCGATGAAAGTTTACCATAGAAAAATCTGGTACGATGTGGAATTATATCAGGATAAAATAAAGCTGACCTTAAGCGGAAGCTTAAGGTCGCCGCAGCCGGTAAGGATTCAAGGTAAGACTGTGATGCTCTCCACCGGCAAACCACGTGTTGTTCGATTATTGTAAAGGAAAAGTGAAACTGCATACCCACATCCATAAATACATGCTTGATAATTTCCTAACACCGGACAAAACACCGCGGAAAGTGCGGTATGCGTCCGGAACGGATTTTGTTCTGGCCGTATCCGGTGCGGCTGCCTCCGGGAAAACAACTTTTTGTCGGGGGATGGTCGACTTCTTGGCCGGGCAAAACATAAGCGCCGTTCATGTACCACTGGACGGCTATCTTCGGGGCCGAGATTCCCGAAACAGGGAAAAATTGAGCGGGTACGATCCGCAGTCTTCCGATCTTCCCAAAATGATTGATCAAATGAAGACCTTAATGTTTAAAGGCAAATCTATAGACTTACCGATCTACGATCATGAAACCGGCAACCACAAGCTGTCCCGTCCTATTGCGCCTGCCAGGGTCGTCATATTAGATGGTATAATGTCCCTTCAGTACGAAATGCGAGAGCGTTTCCCCAATCTGAATATCTTCTTCATCAGCGACGACATCATTATTCGTGGATTGCGATTATTGGTGGATATGGAAGAGCGCGGCTATTCGGTGTATCAAGCGCTGCAACACTCCGATGAAGAATTTCTTTTTTACAACAAATGGATCTATCCTCAAATCACATTTTCACACGTGAAGATCTGGGTCGGTAAACAGCGAGAGCTCTCAATTTTATCGGAATAATAGTGACACTTTTGGATGTGCCGGGTTTTATACCGCTTTCCATAATTATGTTCCGAAATACGGAATTGCGGTATAAGTGGTTGTAGAAAAAAACGTTGGAATACCGGAACGTTTTTTTGACAACCACTATATCGGCGCCGAAGAGGAAATTCTGCACTTGATAAACGAAGTGGTAAAAGAAATAAAATAAATGGATAAAAAAAAACGCCCATCACTTTCCAAATCACGATTTATCGCCGGCCTCCAGTGCCCGCTACGGCTCTGGTATCAGTGTTACGACCGAAAGCTGGCGGCTCCGATTCCCCCTGCCCTGCAGGCCATATTTGACGCCGGTCACGAAGTCGGCCGGCTGGCAACCCGGCGCTATCCGGGTGGTGTTCTCATCGAAGAAGATTATCTGCATGCCGCGGATGCGGTGCGCACCACGGCCGCAGTGTTGAGAAAATCGGGTGTCCCGGCAATTTACGAAGCCGCCCTTTCCTATGATGATGTCTTGATCCGGGCCGATATTCTCGAGCGGCCGGCAGGTGAAAGCTGGAACCTGATCGAGGTGAAATCATCTTCAAGGGTGAAAGATGTTTATTACTGGGATGTTGCCATCCAGTACCATGTCCTGCAGGGGACCGGGCTGAAAATCAACCGGGCCGGAATCCTTCACCTGAACAATCAGTACGTGTACGACGGAAATGGACTTGATCTTGATTTGCTGTTTTACTTTTGCGACATGACCGATCAGGTGGCGGCGCGACAGAATGAGATTTCTTTAAAGCTCAAGGAGATGCAAGAAATGCTTGCCGGCAGGACAGCCCCTGAAATAGTACCGTCACGCCACTGCAAAAAACCGGTGGCTTGCGAATTCTGGGACCACTGCACTGGAAAGTTACCGGAGTTCTGGGTATACGGCCTGAGCGGGATCAGAGAGGACAGACTGCTGGAACTGATGGAGAGCGGCGTTTTTGATATTCGCGATGTTCCCGGATCTTTTCCTTTAACCGATTTGCAGAAGCGAATCAGAACCTGTGTCATAAACCGGGAAGAATACATTTCTCCGTTTCTATCCGGTGAACTCAATGATGTGAGGTTTCCGGTGCATTTCCTGGATTTTGAAACAGTCGGTCCCGCTGTTCCACGATATACAGGAACCCGACCCTATCAGGTGGTACCCTTTCAGTGGTCCGATCACATCCTGCACAGCGATGGCACGCTGGATCATCACGAGTATCTCTGCAATTCAGACAGGGATCCACGGGAAGAGTTTACCGAAACCCTGATGGCTTCTCTGGGCCATGAGGGTTCGATATTCATATACGCCAATTATGAGAAGAGGATAGTAAAAGAGCTGTCGGAGTTCCTGCCTCGATTCGAAAAACAGCTTCAGGCTGTCTCAGGCAGATTCAAGGATCTGCAGGAGATTATCAAACAGCACTACTACCATCCGAAATTTTACGGGTCTTTTTCCATTAAAAATGTTCTTCCGGCCCTGCTGCCGGAAATGGACTACAAGAGCCTGAAAATACAGGAGGGCAGCCAGGCTTCCTTCGAGTATCTGCGAATGATTGATCCGGCGACGCCACAGGATGAAAAAGAGAAAATAAAAAACGATTTGCTCACATACTGCGGCCTGGATACCCTGGCCATGGTGAGGATCCGTGAAGCACTCTTAAAACAATCTTAACGCGAATGTAAATTACTTCTCATGCTCAATGCATTAACAAAAAAAACAGAAAATATCTTCGAAATCCTTTTAGGTTTAAAGAAGCTGAACTGGGATCCTGTCTGGAATTTCATCCATTGGATGTGTTTGCCCGAGCAAAGTCATGGTTTTGATATTGAGTTCCGGGAAAAACTGTCTCTTTATGCCTGTGGTGTTATCATACCCAACATGAGGGTCATTCAGGGCTTCAGGGTCGAATCGGCTTATGGCATTTTTTGTGACCGGGCTGATCTGGCTCTTGCGGCACCTGGAGAAAATCCACCATATGAGTTTTTACTGCTGATGGATGATATTGATCACACAAGCCCCGATGAGGCAAGAAAGATAAATAATCTGGTTTGTTACTTTCAAAACAGTCGAGAGCTGGTCACGGAAGGTTACCTGCGCATTTTGATTTTATCGAATTTGCAGGATACTTCCAGGCATCAGAGATTGCGAAAGTCTCTGGAACCGGAATTCGAAGGCAGCCTGGGGGCATTTGCCTGGAATATACTGCCTCTGGCAACGCTGGGTGACTGGGTTGAAGAGTTACTTCCCAAGGCAAATCCCGACTTAAAATATTTTTTACAAAGTTTTATCGAATGGGCAAGATTAGCTTGAACCGCTGCAGGTGAAAGAAATAATTGAGGGGTTGGGGAATTGTTTTGAATTGAGAGCTGCATGAATTATCAGCGCATCCCCGGGCAAACTCATGCATAAGGGTTGGTAAAGAAAGAACAGAGTATGGGCATTAAATCAATAAGTTAAGCGCGTATTGAGCATTTTAGCGTTCATGAAATATCTCAACAAGTCGCTGTTCTTTCTTAACGAACCCTAAACCATTCAAACAGTGCCCGGCGATGCGCTGATAACCCATTCCGCTCTAATAGAGGTTTAGCGATAGAAACACCCCGACCCCTGAAATAATTATCGCTCTGTATGAATTTTCTACATAGTATGTATGGCGTTTCCTACACTTCTGAAACAGGCATCGCCCCATCTGAAATTTAATTGATTCGCGTTGTGATATGCGCATTGGGCCGAGACCAGGTTACAATGATTTATCTATTTGATAATTAAAGTAATTATGCCAAAGCTCCTCAGCCTTTCAAAAGACCCGTCACCGGAGATTCTACATTCACCACAAGGCTTCTCTCCGATTGTTTATCTACTCCCTGCAGGTTAATCCATTCAACCGGCGGTCGCCAAAAAATCCTGTGATTTACAATTTAAGACATAATATCAAATAGTTAATATATGGCACACTTATTGCTCTAAATAGAAAACATCATGAACCCATAACAGGCATAGAGGAGATGGGATTATGAAAATTCTAGTCGTTGATGACAACCAGGAGATCACTTTTGTAATAAAGGCCATTTTGCAGCAGGAGCAGTATCACGTGCAAACAGCCGATAGCGCAATGGATGGGTATATCATGTATCTGCAGTTTCAACCCGATCTGGTTATTACCGACATTCATATGCCCCGTAATAACGGTTTCGAAATGATGGAAGCGATCCGATCCCATGATTCCGAAATCAAAACAATTTACATGAGTGCGGATCCATTCAGTTTCGGCACCCGGTTAAGAGTTGAAAAAGAAATTTATGGAATCGATCTTCTGAACAAACCTTTCACCCGTGAAGATCTGCTGCAAACCCTTACCAGTTTGAAAAACTAAGTCGGGTTCTTTACTAATTCACCGAGACAGCACCCGCATCCGTTCGTCCTTCCGCTTGAATGCCTCCGGGGATCAGGGGGGTGCTCTGGCTCCCCAAGCCCCCATATTTCACAAAATGGCATTATTGTTGCTTTCATATCTAAAATAGCCAGATCAATGGTTCCTTTTTGTCGTAACAAGCTGATTGGTGCTAAACACCTGGTAACCGTTCAGAGGTTCAGGGTTCAAAGGTTCAGCGGTTGACCCGGAACACCCATCAGAACCACAGAACGTCGAACCTTTGATTGGATCAACAATACCTGATGAAACCGAGTTTCAGGACGTGCATGAGCATGCCGAGCGCATCTATGTTCTGTTAGGGGACTCTGACAGGGCGCGCCGTCATTGGTGATTTCATCCCGCCGTACGTCAGGCTGGATGGCTCACAAGCAAGGTCAACGAAAGATAGGTAACCCGACTCGGCTTAGCTCGTCGCAGGCTGAACAGTGAACCCTGAACCGGTGAACACATACAACACCTGTCGATTTAAGGGCTGAAACCCCGGTGAAGCTCAAATGAACACTAAAAAAAAACAGAGAAGAATTTTAGCCGTCGATGATGATCCAAACCTTCTTCAGGTCGTAAAAATGAGGCTTGAAGCAGAAGGGTATCATGTGGTTAAGGCCTTAACCCAAAGCGATGCAATGAATGTTGCGTTGGAAGAACATGTTGACCTGGCGCTGGTCGATCTGAAACTTGCGGGAGCGACCGGCATTGGACTAATGCAGGAACTGCATCGGATTAACCCGCAAGTGCCTGTAATCATATACACAGGGCACGGCACGATCGAGAGTGCCGTGGAAGCGATGCGAAGAGGCGCTTACAGCTATGTGGTAAAGCCTTTTGACTACAGTGAGCTTTTACACCAGATCAAGAATGGATTAGAACATGCCAGTTTGACGGCGGAATTGGAAAGGGTTCGCAATAGCATAAGGAGGCTTTACGGTTATGAAAATGTAGTTGCTAAAGGTAAAAAGATGAAAGCGGTATTCCGCCAGGTTGCACACGCAGCCCAAACGGATTCAAGCGTTTGTATCGAAGGAGAAAGCGGGACGGGAAAAGAACTGATTGCCAAAATTCTGCATTTAATCAGTTCAAGGCGAGACGGGCCTTTCGTTATCATCAATTGCGCGGCGATACCGGAAACGCTGCTGGAAAGTGAACTGTTCGGTTATGAAAGAGGTGCCTTTACAGGAGCGACCGTGAGTAAAAAAGGGCTGTTTGCCCTGGCCCATAAGGGTACGATCTTTTTAGATGAAATATCCGAAATGCCGCTGTCGATGCAGGCCAAGGTACTGCGTGTAATCCAGGAAAAAGAATTTTTCCCGCTGGGAAGTGACAAAACAGTTAAGGTTGATATCCGGCTTGTCGCCTCCTCTAACAAAAGCCTCAAAGATCAGGTCGAAAGGGGGTATTTTAGAGAAGATCTTTATTACCGTATTCATGTCATTTTGATTCAGCTGCCGCCTTTGAGGGAAAGAAGAGAAGATATCCCTTTGCTGGCGGAGTATTTCAGAATACATTTTTGCCAGAGGATGAACAAAAACGTAATTCGATTTTCATCAGCGGCAATAAATAAACTGATTCAATACAGCTGGCCCGGGAACATCAGAGAACTGAAGAACACGGTGGAAAATGCCGTCGTAATGGCCACCGGAGATGTCGTTGACGATAATGCCGTTCTGAAAAATCAGCCGGTGCGGCTGATACCCTTAAAACCTTACAAAGGCGCCAAAAAGGATTTCGAGAAAAAGTATTTAATCGACCTGTTTAAATATACGCGGGGAAATGTCAGCTGGGCAGCGAAGCTCTCGGGAAAATACCGTTCTGATCTATATGACTGGCTTAAAAAATACGATATGAGCATCGATGAATTCAGACAGGAAAAAAACAGTTTATCAATATGAAATGGACTTTGAAACCGCTGGTAACAGCCGGCGGATAACCGGACTAAAACCGGTATTCCAGGTCGCCGGAAAAGGTGGTCTGATCGAAGCCGCGGGCTTCGATGTTGAGCAGCAGGTTGGGTGTGAAGTAAAAGGTGAATCCGCCGTAGGCGCCAAAGTCATTCAAGTTCTCCAGCTCATCGCTTAAAAAAGTCGTACTGTTGAGCTGCTGCCGGTCAGTTTCTTCCCGGTAATACAAATAGGTCCCGCCGGCATAGAGTGCAAAGCGACGATGGTGAAGACCCAGTTCGGCCTTTGCGGTAAATTCCTGCCATTGAGTCTCTTTGTGAAATTGGTTTCCCAGGGTGGACGTGAATTCGTCTTCGAAACTGCCCCGGAAATATTCACCCTGCACTGCACCGTAAAAACCTGCTGATTTCGCCGATGACGACGTCTGAAAAAGGTTGAAGCGCAAGCCGCCGCCATAGGTCAATCCCGAATCGCTGATGCTCCCATCGTAGGAAACACCCAGCTCGCCGAACACCTCAAACCAATCGGTCACTCCGTATCGTATGATGGTGGTGTTGAGTTTCATGGTTGTGGGGAAATTATCCCTTTGACTGTCCGGCAGGTCAATCGGTTTGCGCAAGGTCACCCATGTGTCGGTTTCTACGTAGGCGTACTTCAGGCCGATTGATAGACTGCCGCCCGGAGTGTTGCGGCCTTTCCGCCTTTGTGCGGGGTGTTTCGGTTTTTTCTTCTTTTTGGTCTTGACGGTAGCCGGTGCCGGCTCGGGTTTTTTGGCCTGAGGTTGAACGGTCGGCGCTGGCTTCTGCACAGCAGGTGAAGCCGGTTTTGGTGTGACAGGAGCGGGTTTAACGGCCGGCACCGGTACAACCGGTGGCGGTACCGGCTGTGCCTTTACCGCTGCCGGTTCAGACGATATTAATGTTTCCGATTTTTTGATCGATGCGTATTCGATTGCTTTTTTGTGCTTCAGTTCACGGCTTACCGATTCAGCCTCCTGCCGGGTAGAAAACGGGCCGACGTATACGCGATACCACTCTCCCATATTGGGGACCGGTTCTTTGCGGATAACCGTATCGACCCGGTATTTCT
>DAOVBC010000308.1 GCA_030670715.1 Deltaproteobacteria bacterium
AATCTTGGCATGTCGGGCCTTTTCTTCAGCGGTAAGCGCTGAAAGGGTGGCAATGCGAATAATATCTCCCTCGTAAGTCATGCCGAGCTGGTTCATTTTCAGGACAAGATCAAGAACCTGGTCCCATGGTACGGGTCTTTCCAGCGTCAGGGTCACACTACCGGTGACGTTCTTATCGATGGCAAAATTTTTACCACTGATTTCCCGCAGGATGCGAAACACATTCTTGATGTCGGTCTGGTAGAAATCCAGGGCAATTTTTTCTCCTGTGTATTGTGGCGGTTCAATAACTGAAGATCCCACCAGGGATTGATACCTGGGTCCCGACAGGGCCGACATGGCCATCCCCTCCGACCGTGGTGGCGGCGCCAAGGGCAGCGGCGCTGCGGCCTTCTCAGGCACTTCAGAAAAGGCAGTGGGCGCTGCTGTCGGCGGCATTACTTCAGTTGCGGCAGCCGGTGCTGCTTTTTCCGGACCGGGTACAGGGGCCGCCGGGGCCTTCTCAGGCGCTTTTACTTCCTGTTCAGCTTCCGTATGCACCAACACGGTTTTCCAGGGCGGAAGATCCGCCTGCTCAAGTGGTTTAGGCGGTATGGTTGACGGTTCAAATCGCACCAGCAACATATCATCCTGTCGCTCGACCACGTACGGAACCATTTCACGCAACTCAATGGCGACGATGGAAGTGTCCTTCATGGAAGGCTTGTAAACAGGTGTAATACGGTTTACCGCACTTTCAAATCGGGTTGTGATCAATGGCCGGTTGCGATACTTGGGAATTCTGGTGTTGTAAAGCTTAAGCTGAAGCAGTTTGGCAGAGGTTTCTTTTAAATCATATTGAACCGGTCTGGTGGTGCCGATTATAATTGTAGATTTTCCGGCCTCTTCAGTGCGAAAATCGACACGGTTGATCCAGGCCGGCTTACCCGTTTCAGTTTCAGCAGTCGTATCGGCTACATATTCGGCCTTATCGGCCGGCGGCGGTTCAGTCGGGCGGTCCGGCGGAAGGGCAACCGCTGCCGCAGCAGGTTTTTCGTTGCCGATTCGTATCAACAGACCGTCATTGATCGGGTGCGCTGAAAAGGTTTTTAAATATGATTTTTTCGTATCCAGGACAATGCGCACCTTGTCCGGGTAACCGTTGTGACGCACCCGGGTGACCCACTTGGTGTTTACTTTCAGCACTTGCTGGCCTTTAAACGGGCTTCTGATATTCGGTATATCAAATACAATTCTGGCCGGTTTATCGAGGGTGAAGGCTTTAAAGTCATTGATGGCACCATCGGCATTTACGGTAACTCTAGTCTGGTTTTCGGATTTTATGATATAAATGCCGCTCAGTTTGGCTGCGGCCGGCGCGGTGACCGGTGCGGGGGCGGCCGCTTCGATCAGAGGCGCCTTGTCCGTATCTTCACCGGTTTTACCGGCGGCTGATATCGTCTGCGGTTTGGTAAACGAGATTTTAATCCCGGTTCCCTCAGGCATCACATCGTATGGAACATCCTTTTTTAATGCAATCAGCAGTCGGGACATTTCCTGCTTTTCACTGACCCGGGAAGCTTCTACCGATTCGATGATATCATTGTCCGGCATTACACTCGCATCAATGCTCTCGTCGATTCCTGTGTCCGGAAAATAAAACAGCACGCCCAGCGGGAGGTTCTGCTTGACCGAAGTATAGGTGAGCTGCCGATTTCCTTTCACCAGCACCAGATACGATTCTGAATCCTCGGTAGCAATAATTTCCGTGATCAGTTTGGGGCCGGACGGCGGCGCACCTTCGGCTTTGTCCTGGGTAACAGATTTCTGGGAAGCACAGCCGCCGATCAGCACGGCCACGGCCAGGACGATCATCAGGGCAGCACTGTTTTTGGTTTTTGTGATTAAATTTATCATGTTATCTTTCTCCGGGAGGTTTCGGAAGTACAAGTTCCTTTTTCCGTGTCGTGATCTTACCGACAATATCCTCAACTTCTTCTTCAATGATCACTTTGTCTTTATTGATTGTTTCAACTTTTCCGGAATTTAAACCGATATAAGTACCTTTTTTAATAATGTAGCCTTTCCCCGAGGCTTCCTGAACCAGGGCCCGGTTGCCGCTGGGAGCCACGATAATACCCACTAGCTTCAGCTGGCTCAGCGCAACCTTTTCAAGGGGAGTCCGGGGGATACGTTTTTTCTTTTTGACCGTTTGAACTTTGGGCTTTTCTTTAAACAGCGGTTTAAACGGATCTATTTTTCCTTCGGGATTGTAAGGTTTGGGTGGGCCCTTTTTCGCGGCTGCCGGTTTCTTTTTGGCAGCTGCCGGTTTTGCCCCCGCCACGGTGACCGGCTTAGCCGCTGCACCCGGAACCGGCCGGGTTGATTTCTGCAGGTCGGCGGCCGGTCTGGTTGCGGAAATAGCTTTCGGCGGCCCGGTCGGTTTGGCACTCTGGGGTTTCTTAGCCTGGGCCGGGTGTTTTTGTGCGATGAGCTGCTTGGGCAGCTGCTTGGGCTTTTTGGCGGCCGGTGTCTTCGCGATGAACGACTTGGGTTTTAAATCCGTTGTTTTGGTGGCAACAGCGGCCGGCGGTATTTTCTGGCCGGCCGGTGCGCGACGGGCACCTTTTCCCCGGGCAATATCGGATTTTGGCCTGAAAACCGGTTTTGCTTTTACTTTAGGGGCCGGTGCAGTTTTCCGGGGCCGGGCAGCCGTTTTGGCCTGTGCAACGATTTTTTTTCTGACCACCTTTGGTTTTTCAGGGGCCGCCGACTGATCGCTGCAACCGCCTACAAAGGCAAATAAACACAGAAAACAGGCTAACTTGCATATGATTTTATAAAATTTGTTCATCACGATGGTTTATTATTTTGTTTTTTTCTTTCTGCCACTTTTTTTCTTCGGTTTTTTCTTTTTGGCCGGCTCATCGATAAATTTATACGTAACAGCCGTGCAGGTCGTACTCAACATCTCGCCGCCTTTTACCGGTTTCATATCGATATTTTCGATGTTGACCACCCGCGACAATCTTGCCACTTTATCGAAAAATATCACAACATTATGGAATCTACCGGTTACTTTCATGGCCACCGGGATTTCGGCATAA
>DAOVBC010000056.1 GCA_030670715.1 Deltaproteobacteria bacterium
AACGTAAGCATCACAGCCGGCCTCAAATGCCTTTACATCATCACCGCTCAGCGCATAGGAGGTGACCACGATGATCGGGACCTTTTGGAGATCCGGGTTCGCTTTGATCCGCCGCGTCGCTTCGTATCCGTCGATACCGGGTAAGTGAATATCCATCAGAATCAGGTCCGGGTGATAAGACTCGGCCGCGCTTACCCCCTCTATCCCGGTGACCGCCTCGATCACCTCATAGCCGCTGCTCGTGAGGAGGTCACGCATAATCCGTCGATTATCTTCCTGATCTTCGATCACCAAAATCGTTGCGTTCATCATTAAATCCTTTGCCTCTCAACCCGAACCGGCAGCGTGAAACGGAAGGTCGAGCCTTTCCCAAGAGTGGATTCCACCCAGATTCGGCCCCCGTGCATTTCGACAATCTTTCTGGCAATCGAAAGTCCGAGACCGGTTCCGCCCTTTACCCTGGTACTGGATCCGTCGGCCTGGTGGAACTCCTCGAAGATCTTCGCCTGATCGGCTTCCGAAAGCCCGGGACCCGTATCAGATACGGAGACCAAAAAGGTTTCGTTGGAAACAGACACCTCCACCCTGACTTCCCCTTCTTCGGTAAATTTTATGGCGTTTCCAAGGAGATTTAAAAGCACCTGGGCAATACGTTGTTCGTCTCCCCTTCCTGTCGTCAGATCCGTGGGGACCGCAACTGTTAACTCGAGTTTTTTTTCAGCCGCTAACGCCTCAACCGAGGTAAAGACCGTTTGAACCGCCTCCTCCATCGAATATTCATTGAGAGAAAGGGTAAGCTGGCCCGCTTCGATCTTGGAAAGATCGAGTACATCATTGATCAGGCCGAGGAGATGGCGTCCATTTATATTCAGGCGTTCAAGGACCTCCCGGATCTTCTCTGATATATCACCGTAAATGTTGTCAAGGATCAGTTCCGTGTAACCCAGGACGGCATTCAGGGGGGTTCTTAATTCGTGGCTCATGTTGGCGAGAAATTCGGACTTGTGCTTGGTGGCGATCTCGAGCTCGTGCCCCTTTTCCTCGACTTCGCGGAAGAGCCTTGCGTTATGGATCGCGAGCACCGACTGTGCGGCAAAGGTTTGAAGCAGATCCACAACCGGCGCGGGGAACTCGCCGGCCGCCTTGCGCCGAACGACCAGTCCGCCGATGAGGCGATCTTTGCGCAAAAGCGGCACTGCGAGCAGGGCCCGAAAGCCTGCTTGACGGACGTAGGGAAGGGAGTAGTCCGGCACGTTCACAAGGTCCGGGACCTGATCCGGGGCCCGCTTTATGGCGGCCCGGCCGATAACCGTTTTGTCCCCCACACGCAGCCGCGACTCGCGCAGCGTTTCGATGAACTCTGCGCTCATGCCGTAGTTAATCCGCGGTACGAACACCTGCTCTGCCTCGTCGAACTCGTAGATCGTGCCGGCATCGGTCTTTGAGAATTGCACCGCGTGGCGAACAATACTTGTCAGCACCTTCTCCAGATCGAGGGTGGAGCTGACCGCCTGGCTGACATCCCCCAGGGCTTTAAGTTCTTCCACTGACTGTGCCAACTCCCCGGTGCGTATTTCGACCTTCTCCTCAAGGGTGCGGCTGTAATCCTCCAGTTTCTCCTTGCTGTCGCTGAGCTCTGCGAACAACTGCTTGATCGATCTTCGCATGCCGTCCAGATGCTGCGCGAGTATTCCAATCTCGTCACGACTGCTTTTATCAACAAAAGTGTCCAAATCACCCTGGGCGATCAATGAAGCTGATTCCTGTAATTTCAGTAATGGGGAAGAGATATACCGTCTCGTGATGAAGATGGATGTGAGCCAAATTGCTGCGATAATAAGGATTAACAAGGCAATCGTTCCGTAAATTTGAAAAAGCACCTGTTTTTTCATGTTTTCGCGTGACATTACGATTAGAATCTTGCTGATTATTTTTTCTTTAAAGTAAATATCAGATGATTTGGCTATCAGGTCAGAGTCTTTTAACACTGCCGGGGACATCTCCGACTCAATTTTTTGAAGCTGAAACCCGGGACGATTTTTCTCAGTGATAACCTGACCTTTCCACGATATCTTTGTATAAACAATTGATTCATCTAAAAATAAGGCCTCAACAAAATCATTTACAACCATGTAGTCCATATTCCATAGCGGTATTGGCAGACTGTTTTCCGCAAACATGATAGCGTTGTCTAACCGCTTTTCCATCTCCCTCTCGATTCTGTTGATATCAAAAAAGATAACAACCGCAGCGAAAGCAATCAGCAATAAGGTAATGATGCCGATCAAGGCGTAACTGAAACGACGGCTGATGCTGCTGACTTTAGGAGAGGTTTTCGGCGAGGAGGCTTTCTGCATGGACACAATCCTTTATAACGTATTGCGCCGGCCACTTGTTGGCGAGGTCTGGGTTAGAGCAATCGGTGTGTTTTAGTCTTTAATCTCGGGAAATGGATCATCTTCTAATTTCATATTCCATTTTTTGCGAATTTGCAGGATTGTGCCATCCGCTAACATTTCATTAAAAGTGTCTCTCCACTTTTGAACAATTGAATCCGACGTCTTCTTTGAAAAAGCAATCATAAGATCAATTTCCCGAAGATGGTAGACCTCCTCCAGTTCATTGTAATCAACCCCGGCCAAATTACAAACCGTTCTTAATCCCGGTATTTTATATGCCCATAAGTCTATGCGTCCGATAACAAGCTTTTGAGCATTCAATTGCTCATCCGAAACCGGTTCACAATTTGTAAATCCGTGCCTTTTGAGTAGACGCTCTCTGGTGTCATCCCGAAGCGTCCCGATGCGTTTTACTTTTTTAGCATCATCCAGGCTGTTTATTTTTATACCGGAATCTTTCCTGGCGACAAGAATATCTCTTTTCGTGGCTAACGGACCCACCCATTTAAATTTATCATGACGTACTTTTGTATAAGTCATACCAAACAGTACAACATTTTCGTCTTCCAGAGCCATTTTGTAAGCTCTGGCCCATGGATAAACCTGGATTGGATTCCGAGATCCGACCCTTTTCTGAATTTCTTTAACTATTTCGACAGAAGGGCCAACCAGTACGCCGTTTTCCAGGTAATTCAAGGGCGGCAGATTTTCCGTTAAAATAGTGAGTTCTGCAGACATGACCGGTTGAACTGAAACGATAAACACCGAGGCCATCATTATCAACAGTTTTTTCATAATAAACCTCCTTTGCTTTACGAATTAGCGGACATTCTCTCTTTTCATACCCTGCCGGCTTGCAGCGGGGTGGTTATTTCAAGCGAGCGGCTCGAAAAGGCTCCGGTGGCTGTGCTATTTAATAATGCTTGCTTAAGAAAGTAAATATCGGCTCAGGATGAGGCCGGGACCGGGATGAGCTTCGAGATGGAACGGGCGTTATTCAATTCAGATCGAGATGAGCGGTCCGATAGGGTTACATTTATTAGATAGGTTGAACAAAGTCAATATTAGAAATACAGCTGGAAGCGGGCAACAGTAAGGATAACAAAAACGCATATTCGCAGTAGCCGGTATCTCGATTTCTATATAACCGAGGGATCGGGGAGTTGTTTTGAATCGAGAGCTGCATGAATTATCAGCGCATCGCCGTGCAAACTCATGCATAAGGGTTCGTAAAGAAAGAACAGAGGATGGGGCATTAAATCAATACGTTAAACGCGTATTGAGCATTTTAGCATTAATGAAATATCTCAACAATTCGCTGTTCTTTCTTAACGAACCCTAAACCATTCAAACAGTGCCCGGCGATGCGCTGATAACCCATTCCGCTCTAAGAGTGGGTTAGCGACAGAAACAACCCTACCTTTGATTTAACCATTTCAGCGGGCTTCCGGGTTGTCTTCTCTTCTTCCATTCTTTACCGCGTACAGCATTTTATCTGCTTTTCTTAAAAGCGACTGCGGACCGTCCACACCCTTATCCCGGGTTGAGGCGATACCGAAACTTATCGAGACCGGAATTGTGATATCTTCCACTCTGAGCGGATGCTCTGACACGTATGCACAAATACGTTTCATCAAAAGTTCGGCACTTTCCTTTGTGGTTTCCGGCAGAATCAGAACAAATTCATCTCCGGCGTATCGGGCCACGACATCGGTATTCCGGCTTATGTCCGTAAGGCTTCCGGCAACATATCTTAACAGGTCATCTCCGCGATCATGTCCGTGGATATCATTGACCCGTTTAAAGTGGTCCAGGTCAATAAATACGACTGAAAGGTTTTTAGGGTATCGCAGTGAACGGGAATACTCTCTCTCGAGCACCGACTCCATGACACGGCGGTTGAGCAATCCGGTCAGCGGGTCATGGTAGGCCAGAAAACGCAGTTTTTCATGGGCTGTTACATTGGAAAGGCAAAGAGAAACCTTAACCGCCAGCTGTTCCAGCAGGCTGGTATCAATTCCGGGCTGGAATCGCTTTCTGGAGATATCCGCCTGGTTCAGGCTGCCGATAAGTTCTCCGTCCAACGAAATCGGCGCCACCGCGATGGACTTGATAAAGTATCGTTTATCCCGGGGAAACAGGCGGTAAAACGGTTTGAGGTTATCATTGGCCAGCACAGGCGTCATGTTCGGTCCCACAAGCTTCACAAACGCGTCTTTGTCGATGATATTCATGCGATGCCTCAGGTGCTCGGATGCCTCCAACGTCTGGATGAAACTTGAGATTTCGCTTTTTTCAATCAGTGATATCCAGGTATAAGGGACGTTAAATTTTTTCCGAATTTCAGTCAAAAGCACTTCGAAAAGATCGGTGTAGTTTAATATTGTGAGAATGCGTTTTTCGATGGCGAAAAACTTGCCGGCGATCTTTTCATTGTACCTTAAGATATCGGTTATGGTTTTCAGGTCGGACATTGGTAGATTTCCGGGTTAATTATCCATGTTTAACAAGTGGCCGCTAGCTTGCACTGCCTGTGCGGATTTCCCAAAGATACTGGATACTCGATGCTCGATCGAGGTGAAAATCTTTTCATATTTATTTGATAAAAGATGAGGGGCCTCAGAAACAATTTTTACACCAATCGTTACGGGTTGCGCGTTGCGGGTTACGAGTTGGTAAGGGAAAAATTTAAAAAGTTTAACACGCAACCCGGAACTCGCAACATTGCGAGCTTCAAGCAATCAAATATATCAATACGCCATCGTTTTAATTTATTACTCCTTTTGAATTTTCTCCAACGCTTCCCTCGCCGCTTCTTTAATTTCCCCGGTGTAATCACCATATGATCTTATCCGTAGGGACTGAATAATAACCGCAAACCTGGCAAAAGTAAAGGAGTTGGCGGAGCAAGGCAAATGATTTGCGATGGGCGATGATCTTTACCACTATGGCAAAGCGCGCTTGGCGCAGAGCGCACAGATTAAAAGGCGAAGATTATGGGGAAGGTAATAAAAAGCATAAACCAAGATGAAAAAAAGTTCCAATTTTATTACGCTATGCCCTGTGCGCTTTGCGCTAAGCTAATTTACGAAAAATCAATTAGAACATGTGAGACTTACCTGCCTCTTATAACTGGATAAGTTGTCCATGACCTCCCCCCCACTTTTTTCTTGACAAAAAATTGTGTAGCTGCAATATAGCTTTTAATTATCTTTGGCAAATGAATGTGGTTTATAAAGTTATCGAGACACTGTAGCTAAAAGGAGGCGCAGATGACAATTAAAAGATTGGCGATTCTTATCGCAGTCGGTCTAATCACTTTCGGCCTGGTAATCAGTCCTGCTATGGCAAAAAAGCCCTCACTGGCGAAATGGAAAGCTTCTTTCGATCCGTCAGGGGCAAAGTACAAATGCATTGTTTCCAATGTTTCTCATCCAGTGCTGAAGGGCGTGTTCACCGGTTTCGCATTCCGCGATGAATTGTGGAAGCGCACCAACGGCCAGATTTACATCGACTACAAACCCTTCTCCATGCTCGGCGGGGAAGTGGAAGTGCTGAACCAGCTTCAGATGGGTGCCATCCAGGGGATGGGTGTCAGCTCCGTGGCTGCCGTGAACATGGGACCCCGCTTCGGGCTGGTCAACCTGCCCTTTTTAATCAACTCTTTTCCAAAACTGGACAAGTTTGCGGCCAGCGGCAAGTTGTTTGATCATTTTATGATGGCCATGGATCACCAGGGGATTGTCGGTATCGATATCACCGGCTACGGCAACTACGGCTGGGCCACCACGTCTCCGGTACGTTCGATTGCCGATGCTAAAAAACTGAAATTTCGTACGGCCGAAGCACCGGTGAACCAGCTGGTTTACAGAGAATGGGGCTTTAACCCGGTTGCCATGCCCTGGCCGGATGTACCGGTGGCGTTGAAGCAGGGGGTTATCGACGGGCTGGACCACACGCCGATGGTGTGCAGCATCACCAAAAAGTTCGAGGTGGCTAAATACTACACCTACCTGGACTATGCCCAGGGCCTGTTTATCTGGGTTTTCAACAAAGCCTGGTTTAACAAACTGCCGGCCGACCTTCAGAAAACCTTCAAAGAGACCCTGCACGACGTGGCTGCAAAAATCAGACAGGAGACGGTGGGTCAGGAAGCCGCCGAAATTATGAAGTCCTCCAAGCAAGGCATTTTGTACTTCAAACTGCCGGATGCCGAAATGACGATTCTGAGAAAGAAAGGCGACATCGCGCACAGGAAATTTGCACCTGAAATCAACAAGCTCTATTCCGGTGATACCTACCGACCGGCCAATTACCTGCAGGAAGTCCAGACTTACATGGGGTACAAGCCGTAAATAGATCTGATGGACAACAGCAAGGGGCTCACAAGAGCCCCTTTTGTTTTAGCAGTGGTGGATTACGTTTGGTTGGTTTGATCGGTTTTATTTGGTAAATGGGTTGTTCTCAGCCCCGATCGGGTCTATAGTGAATGACCGGATCAATTTTATACCGCTTTCCATCATTATGTTCCGAAATACGGAATTGCGGTATAAGTGGTTGTAGAAAAAAACGTTAGAATACCGGAACGTTTTTTTGACAACCACTATACAACAAATTAGACCAATTAAAACAAGCGGGCAAATTAAACTTAAATAACGCCTTTAAGCTTTGAGGCTTCAGCTTTCAGCTTAATCAGGGGAACCGGCCTATGTTTGGGAAAATTCTTGGTTTTTTAGACAGGATTTTGAGTTTTTTTGAGGAGTGGACGCTGTTTATCACGGTTCTTGTGGCGCTGATATCGCTCTTTGTTAATGTCTTTCTGCGATACGCGTTCAACTACACCCTGGCCTGGTCCGAGGAACTGGTGCGGGAAGTGATTATTTATACGACATTGATCGGCTGCAGCGCTGCGGTTAAAAATCGGTCCATGATCAAGATCGATGCGTCGGTTCAGCTCTTTCCCAAGTTTAAAGTTCCGCTGACCTTTTTCAGTAATTCAGTGGTACTGATTTTTTCGGTCTTCATTTTTTATTACGGCTGGGGAATGGCGGCACTGCAGGTCCAAACACACCAGAAGACAATCATCATGCAGATCCCCCTTGTGTATATTTTTTCGATATTACCCCTGATGGGCGCTATGATGTTTATTCGAATCATCCAGGTAATGTATCAGGATGTTAACGAGTTGAGAACGAAAAAGAGTCTGGGTTAGTTAGAACCGGTTTGATCAGGCAAAGGAGGACATCCGTTCGATGGAAACCAGTCACATTATTATTCTGCTGATTCTCCTGGGATGTATGTTTACTTATATCCCGGTGTTCATGTGTCTGTTTTTTACCGCTGTACTGGGCTTCATTTTTTTTACCGATTTGCCCCTCCTCCTGTTAGCACAAACACTGCTGCGGAGCATGGACAATTTTGCCCTGGTTGTTGTGCTTTTCTTCATTCTGTGCGGCAATATCATGACCGCCGGCTCCATTGTCGACAAGCTGATCAAGGTGGCCAATGCCCTGGTGAGCTGGCTGCCCGGCGGCCTCGGCATGGCCGGCGTCATCGCCTGCGGACTGTTTGGTGCCATTTCCGGGTCGACTGTTGCCACGGTGGTTGCCCTGGGCGGTTTTATGATTCCGGCCCTGATGGATAACGGGTATCCGGAAAAATATACCCTGGGCTTGATGACCACCTCTCCCAACCTGGGGGTCATTATCCCCCCCAGCATCGGGATGATTCTTTACAGCATGATCAGCAATGTTTCCCTGGAGGGACTTTTCCTGACCGGGTTTTTACCCGGAATGATGATTATCTTCGGCGCCTGTACTTACAGCTATTTCTTTTTCCGGAAAAAAACTGAAATTGTGCGCATGCCGGTCCCCAACTTCAAAGAAGTTTTGATGATTTTCAAAGAGGGATTCTGGTCGCTGATGCTGCCCGCAATAATTTTCGGCGGTATCTTTTCAGGGGCCTTTACCGCCAATGAAGCCGCCGTGGTGGCCTGTGTGTATGCTTTTGTGGTGGAGCTCTTCATCCACAAATCGATTAAATTCGGCGCAGTCAAAAATATTATCGTTAGTTCAGCCGTAACATCGGCCACCCTTTTAATCATTGTAGCCGGTGCCAGCTGTTTCGGCAGATTGCTTACCCTGGAAGACATCCCCGGTGCGATCACCGAAGCGGTGCTGTCGACCATTCAAAATCCACTCGTATTCCTTCTTGCCATGAACATTCTGCTGCTGGTTGTCGGCATGTTTATGGATATTATTTCCGCCACCATGATCCTGGGTCCGGTATTTCTACCCATGCTGGATGCGTTCAATGTTGACTGGATGCATTTTGGATTGATTATGACGGTAAACCTGGCCATCGGGTACTGTACGCCGCCCATGGGCGTCAGTCTGTATATTACCGGTGCCATTGCCGATCGTGATATTATTTATATATCCAAGGCAGTCATTCCGTTTCTTATCATTCAAGTCGCTGTATTGCTTTTTATAACCTATCTGCCGGATGCCGTTCTCTGGCTTCCGGGCCTCATGGGTTTCCATGATTAACTCCGATCTGTTACTGAAGGCAAAGCGCTATCGTTGGTTCATTTTTTCGATCCTGGCCGCCGGCTATATTCTGGTCTATTTTCACCGTTTGTGTCCGGCTGTTTTGGCCGTGGACATGATGCGGGATTTACAGGTCGGTGGTGCTCTCACCGGATTGCTTGGGGCAGCCTATTTCTATCCTTACGCGTTGATGCAGCTGCCGGCCGGTCTTCTTTCCGATTCCTGGGGCCCCCGTAATACGATCACCCTCTTTTTCGTCATCGCCTTTGCCGGTTCACTGCTCCTGGGCCTGGCGCCGACAGTTTTTCTGGCCATCGCAGGACGAACCCTGGTCGGACTGGGGGTTGCCATGCTGTTTGTCCCCACTTTGAAAATCCTGGCCGAGTGGTTCCATGCCCGCGAATTTGCCTTTATGACGGGAATATTGATGGCTCTGGGCGGTGTCGGCTCCCTCAGCGCAGCCACACCACTGGCCGCGCTCAGTACCTGGATCGGCTGGCGCCTGTCTTTTGTGGCCGTGGGATTTTTTACGCTGGTCCTGGCCATTCTGGTTTATTTTATTGTTCGCAACCGGCCCGGGGATATGGGGTGGCCGTCACCGGCAGGGCAGCAAAAATCCGACGTGCCGGAGATCAGCCTTGCGGCAGGGGTTCGTAAGGTACTTACCAGTGCCGCTTTCTGGCCTCTGGCCGGCTGGTTTTTCTTTGACTGTGCAGTGTTTTTCTCTTTCGGCGGACTGTGGGGCGGACCCTATCTGATTCAAGTATACGGTCTGGACAAAGGGCAGGCAGCCCGGATTCTTTCCATGCTGGCGATCGGCATGATCGTGGGCAGCCCGTTTTTAAGTTACATGTCCAACAATGTGTTTAAGGCCCGTAAACCGGTCCTGGTGATTTCCAGTATCATTGTGGTCGCCCTTACCGGCATTCTGGCTTTTTTTACCCGGGATATTCCGCTGACCGGACTGTACCTACTGTGCTTTGGACTTGGTGTTTTTTCAAGTGCGGTGGTAGTCATCGGCTTTACGGCCAACAAGGAGCTGTTTCCGGTACAAATGGCGGGAACTGCCACAGGGCTCATTAACCTGTTTCCGTTTGCCGGTGGAGCGGTCTTTCAACCGATTCTGGGAGTTATTTTGGAACATCATGGAAAGGTGGCCGGCAGTTTTACGGTGGCCGGTTACCGGCAGGCTTTTCTGGTGCTTTTTCTGTGTGGCGCTGTGGCGTTGCTGTCGAGTTTTTTCATTAGAGAGACGATGGAAAAGACTTAACCCTGAAAAGCGGGAATCCAAAAAGACTACATCGTGAAACGGCCATTTGTACGTGTTCACGGGGTGCGTCTCCCCGATTCACTCCGGTGGCTGCGTGTCCGGTCATTTCAATGACTTAGCAGCGGGGGCATTCCTGCCCCCTCCGCGTTCTCCCGCAAAAAACGTGCGGGAGCCGCGGTCTCCCC
>DAOVBC010000193.1 GCA_030670715.1 Deltaproteobacteria bacterium
ACTTCAAATCCGGTGTGGGGCGCTAAAACCGTCCCGGGTGGGTTCGATTCCCATGCACTTCCGCCACATCTCTATTAATAACTTTAACAGTCACCATTATTGTCAAGTTTCTTTCTTTTCTGCCAGACCGAACATTCGGCGCACTCCTGATTGTCCAGTTCGGTAACCGTAGCGGGAATAATTTCCACACCGGCTTCCTTTAAAAGAACAATGGCCGTCCCTTCCCTTTCCCGGGCGACAACCACCTGATCCGGTTTAAAACCCAGCAGCCATCTGCCGGCCAGCAAGCCTTTTTTGGTTTCGGCTCTGCAGTGTGGATTTTCAAGATATTCCCGGTTGCCTATAACGCCGGTGCTGGCGTCAATCTGCTCCAGTAGAAACCAGGTTGATTTTGCCAGGTGCGGTTCTATCGGACCGCCGGGTTCTTTCACCGGCGTCATGCGTCGAATATATTTGGGCTGTCGGCTGTGAGTCTTTACGCTAACCATAACCACCCGTGGAAACCGACGCCGGATTTCTTTCTCCTGAATATGTGCGATACGATGAGCCTGGTCCAGGGAATGGGTTCGATACACCACATCCAGATCGACTATAAACCGGCCGCCGGCCATGCGGCTCAAACAGCGCTCCACCTGGTCAACGCGAGGATGGGATTCCACCAGCCCGATGATCTCACGTTCCGTCTCACGGTCTATGGCCTCATCCAGCAAATCCCTCAGAGCCCGCCACAGCAGATGCCCCCCCGACCAGAACACAAAAATCGCCACCGCCCCTGCTGCCCACCGGTCCAGCCTCAGGCCAAAGTATGCTCCGACCAGACTGATAACAACAACAGAGGTCGACAGTCCATCGGCCAGATAATCCCGGGCGTCGGCTTCAAGTGCCTTTGAATGAAGGCGCCGTCCGGAGCGCAACTGATAAAATCCGAAGGAAAGAGTGATAATCAGTGATATGATGGCAACCGGCAGGGTGAGGGTTACATCCGGCAAAGTTGCAGGCCCCAGAAGCGCTCGGCGCCCAATTTCATAGCCGGCCACGATAACCGCCACCGATATCACCAGCGTTGCGATGGTTTCGGCCTTATACAGGCCGTAAGGAAAAGCCGGATGTTTTTTTCCGGCCAGCCACAAACCGGCATAGGCCGCTGTTGAAGCGACTACATCGATCGCAGAATGGATGGCATCTGCCACCAGCGCGGATGAACCGCCGATAACGCCGGCAATCCCTTTGCCGCTGGAGAGCAGAAGATTGAGAAAGATTGAAAACGCTGCCCTGTGCCGCGCTTTTTTTATCTCAATCAAGTTCGTGTCGTGCGTGTCCGGCTCCTGTGGTTCGATATTTTTTTGCTGTTCTTCCCTCACTCCGCCTACCGTCAATGTCCGACTAATTTAACTTTTGAATTTGTCCGCCGTTTTAGCTTTAAAATTGAGGATAAAATGGGAACCATTCCTTATTATATCCAGTATCAAGTTTCCAGTATCCAGTATCATAATCATAGCGGCACTAAAGTTTGTTTTCACTAAGTAGTCATTTTAGATACCGGATTGGCCGGGTTAGCTGTATCCAAGCAACCTTCCCCCCTGATACACCACAAATGCCGCCAGCCATGCCACCGAAGTGCTGTAAAAAATGCTGAAGAACATCCACTTCAGCGAACCGGTTTCACGGCGTATGGCTGCAACCGTCGCCAGACACGGCAGGTAAAGCAAAACAAAAACCATCATGGACAGCGCCGACAGCGGTGTCATACCGGAGGCTTTCAGAGCACTGTGCAGTGCTTCGGATTTTTCATCGGCATCAGCTGCATAAAGAACCCCCATTGTGCTGACAACGATTTCCTTGGCCACAAAACCGGACACCAGCGCCACGCCGCCGCGCCAGTCAATGCCTATCGGCGCAAACAGCGGCTCGAGTGCTTTTCCGATCCGACCCATAAATGACTTTTCAGTCTTCTCAACCTGCCGGACATTTAACAGTGCGGAAACGATTGCTTCACTCTCCTCCGTGAGCCGGGCTTTCCCGGCCCTGTCAACGGCTTGCATCTTCAGGGCATAGGTTGTTTTTACGTCGGCAATTTCAGCGTCATAATCCCTGGAATATTGTATGTATCGCGGGAATGCGGATAGGGCCCAGATTATCACCGAACCGATCAGGATAATGCCCCCCATTTTTTTTAAAAATATCTTGCCGCGATCCCACATGTGAATAAAAAGGCTCTTCAGCATCGGGACCCTGTATGGCGGCAATTCCATCACAAAAGGTGCATCGGCGCCCTTCAGCAGGGTGGAGCGAAAAATCCGGCCCGTGACCACTGAAAAGACAATTCCGAGAAGGTAGACGGAAAATATCACCGTGCCTGCCCGTGGACCGAAAAAAGTCCCGGCAAGGACAATATATACCGGCAGCTTGGCCGAACAGGACATAAACGGCGTGATTAAAATCGTGAGGATGCGATCTTTTTCACTCTCAAGTGCCCGGGTCGCCATAATAGCAGGAACATTGCAGCCGAATCCCATCAGCATCGGTATAAAGGATTTTCCGTGTAATCCGATGAGATGCATGATCTTATCCATCAGAAAGGCCGACCGCGACATGTAGCCGGTATCTTCGAACAGGGAGATGCAGAAAAATAAAATGAGGATGTTGGGCAGGAAAACGATCACACTGCCGACACCGGCAATAATGCCGTTCAGCAGGAGATCTTTAAGCAGGCTTTCCGGCAGCAGGCCTGCAATAACGGCTGAAGACCAGCCAACGATGCCGTCGATCATTTCCATCGGGTACTCTCCGAGGGTAAATGTCAATTGAAACATCGCCCAGATAAAAAAAACAAAAATCGGAAACCCGATAAAACGGTTTGTCAGGATCAGATCAATGTTACGTGAAATATCGATGCGCTCTCGCGTGGACGTTGTGTGAACTTCTTTGACGATCCCGGCGATAAATCCATAGCGTTCGTCCGTCATGATGATCTCCGGATCATCATCGAAACGCTCTCTCAAATGCCGGCGCAAAGAATCGGTCAGCTGCAAGATGTCTCCGCTGACGGCACCGGTCTTTTCAATGATACGTTCTTTAACAATTTTATCATCTTCGAGAAGTTTGATCGCCGTCCATCGGATATTATAGGGGAGGTTCCCGTCGGTATTATCCTCGATGTGCTGTTGCAGTTTCCAGATGGCACTTTCAATGTCCTTGTTGTATTTGACCCGCCTTTTTTGAAGGTTCGATACTTCCGATTCCGCCAGCTTTATCGCCATCTCCAGCAGGGTGTCGATCCCCTCATTTTTATTGCCCACGGTAAAGGTCACCGGTACATCCAGAAGGTCGGACATTTTCAGGGCGTCGATCTTGCTCCCGCGCACGCGCGCCAGGTCGGCCATATTCAGGGCGAAAATCACCTTGCAATCCAGTTCCCGGAGCTGGGTGGCCAGATAAAGGCTGCGTTCAAGATTGGATGCATCGATGATATCGATGACAACATCGGGGGTTTCGTCAAGGACAAAATTGCGGGCGACAATCTCTTCAATCGAGAAAGGCGTGAGGCTGTACGTGCCGGGGAGATCAATGATTTTTAAATCGTACCCAAACTTGTGAATCCTGCCTTCTTTTTTCTCAACCGTCACCCCCGGCCAGTTGCCCACCTTTTGCCGGGTACCGGTGATATTATTGAATATCGTCGTTTTACCTGAGTTCGGGTTACCGGCCAGAGCAATGGTGAGGCGTTTTTGATGCATTATAATAATTCTATCTCACATTCTCGACATTTATCTTGGCCGCTTCTTCAACACGCAGTGACACATGGTACCCTTTGACAATCAACTCGAGTGGATCTTTCAGCGGCGCATATTTTTCAACGTAAACTTCGGTGCCTTTGATGATACCCATTTCAAGTATTCTGCGGCGTAGCGCCCCGTTTCCTCCGATTCGATTAATGGTCGCGCTCTGACCCTGTCTCAGTTCGCTGAGCAACATAGAATCATCTCCTCTTTTTGTATTCAGGAACGTCTGAATTTAGTGATGCCCTGATACAATGTCAATAGGTATAAAGTCCGAATCGAATGGCACCGGCATGCGTTGCACTAAAGAAAGGGCAGCCGTTTTAACACCTATTTTTGCTTCGTGCCCGCAGAACAAAGAATCAAACCCCTACCCTGTCAGCCTAAATATTTAATGAAATATTCAGGACAGAAGAAGCATATCCGACACCAGATTGACCAGCCCCCATATGGCATCGGCCGTAAGATGTCGCTCTATGGATCGGTCAAAGAGAATGGAAAGGTTCGGTGCGAATTCTTCGTCCCCTTCCCACAGCAAATAGTACAGCGGTATTCTGGGTAGCGGCCGGAATTTGAAAGCCGCATCTGCCATGTCGAGTTTCGTGCCCCCCAATTCTTTGGCCGCTCTTTTAAAATCTGTAACGTTTTTACCGTAAAGCTCCAGCAGGGGACCGGTTTTTAATATATGTGGCCCCTGAAAAAACTGAGCATCTTTGAGGTCGCGCACACTTATTTTTTCCTGCGCCAGGGGCGCATCCGTTACGTTCAGCAGATAGACCAGCACAACCAGTTCCTGCAGCGGATAATCGATTTTCTCCCATCTTTCGTTATTGAACTGGCGAATGCATCCGTTTTGTATGTCAACAAGGATTTTCCGGTTCAAAAAAGGAAGTACCGCCCCCCGGAGATGGTCCGGCTTTGCCAGGGACAGGGCGCACAATTTGTCGATGTCTTTCTTTTTTAAATCATCCCAGTATTCCGCAGGTACTTTTATCGCGTCACCGGCCGGCATGCATTCTTCCTTAAATTGAGTTAAAACCCATGTTGTCAGTGAGCTTTTGTTCTTCGAATCATTTATCAATTGTTACGGGTTACGCGTTGCGAGTTTCGTGATCATTATTACCCGCATCGCGTAACGCGCAACTCGCAACATTTTTATTATTCGACCACCCATAAGGCTAAAGCCGTTACATGTGTGAAATAGCTCATCGTTTCAAGAGCACTACCGCCCTCTTTTCTCAAGTATAGCGACCGACTCGATGTGATAGGTATGCGGAAACATATCCACCGGCTGTACCTCGAGCACATGGTATTGGTCTTTCATCATTCCAAGATCTCTGGCCAGTGTGCCGGGATTGCAGGAAACATAAACAATTCTGGGGGGGCTCATGTCGAGCACCTGTTTGACGACCTTTTTGTGCATTCCCGCTCTTGGCGGATCAATGATCAATACATCGGGATTCGAGCTGATCTGTGGCAGACAATCAATGATATCACCTTGAATGAATCGGCA
>DAOVBC010000279.1 GCA_030670715.1 Deltaproteobacteria bacterium
CGCGACCCTGTATTGTGGGGGGGTTACCTCCGGTTTCATTTCCACCCCGCTACCCGGCAACGGCCTCCCGGTATGGGCCGGCCGCGCCCGTAATTTGTGCACTTTTCAAAAAAAAAACGGCAGGTGCCGCAGATACTGAGAGTCATCAGTAACCGGTTTCTGGGCGATACGGGCCGAGCGCAGCAGGGTGTGGAAGAGTTTACGACTGCGCAGCACCTTGCCCAGCAACAGGCTGGTGAGCGGGTGTCCCGCTTCGTCCTGGATCCGGGCAAGCACTTCTTTGATCAAGCGCGGCAGATCGATCCCGGCGGCACATACCGCCTTGCAGGCGCCACAATTGATGCAGTTTTGAACCAGATTTTTGGCCTTATCCCGGCCATGAAAAAAATAGGTGATAATCAGACCGATGGCGCCGATGTAGATGTGGCCGTATTTATGACCGCCCACCATGCGGTAGACCGGACAGACGTTGGCGCAGGCCCCGCAGCGTACGCATCGCAAAACCTGTGAAAAAATGGGATCTTTTGCCAGGTCCCGGCGGCCGTTGTCGAGAAATACAATGTGCATCTCTTTTTTATTTTCCAGTGCAGAGGCGCACGCGTTGGGTCCTGTGATCCAGGTAACATAAGAGGTAATTCCCTGGCCGGTGGCGTTTCGCGGTAGCGCACGGTTCACCAGGAGCGCATCGTGCAGGGACGGGATCAGTTTATCAAGCCCCACCAGCGCCACATGCACCCGCGGCAAGGTGGTGACAAGGCGGGCATTGCCCTCGTTGGTGGCCAGGCCGATGCTGCCGGTATCAGCCAGAGCAAAATTCGCCCCTGATATACCCATGTCGGCTTCGACGTATTGCTGACGGAGTTCTCTGCGGGCAACTTTCACCAGGCGTTCAATTTCCGAGTCCTGCTTTTGCCCGGTGAAATCCGTGAACAGATCGGCTACCTGGTAACGTGAAAGGTGAATGGCCGGCATCACCATGTGCGACGGTCCTTCGCCCCGCAGTTGGATAATCCACTCCCCCAGGTCGGTTTCGATAACATCGTATCCGTCAGCTTCCAGGTGGTGATTCAGAAGCGTTTCTTCTGCGGTCATAGACTTGGATTTTACGATTTTTGCTACGTTGTTTTCATCGGCGATGCGGGCGATAATTTCGTTGGCTTCCTGAGCGGTCCGGGCCAGATGGACGTGGACGCCCGTCTTTTCAGCATTTGTTTTAAACTCTTCGAAAAGTTCATCCATGTGGGCAATGGCATAGTCCTTTGCGTCAGCGATATCTGAGACTAGCTTTTCAACGTCCATGCCGGCAAAGGCATTGACACGTCCGGTGCGGTATGCCACTGCAAAATTGTCCATGGCAGTCCTTAAAAATTCGTTTTGCAAAGCATCGTCGACTTCTTTTTTATATGCTTTTAAATTTTTGGCTTCCTGCATTAGTCGTCCTCCAGCATCAGTATATGAAGTTCCAGCGGGCCATGCACGCCTATAGCCAGCACACGTTCGATGTCCGCCGTGCGGCTGGCTCCGGTGATAAAAGCCGTGTAATTTGGATAAGATTGCATGTATTTTTTTAATTCTTCTTCCAGATCATAGGCATTCTGACGGATTTTTGAAATGGGCAATACGGCAATGTGAACTTCACTGATCATCGTTGCCAGTCGCACATCTTCACTGCTCGAATCGAGCACCAGTGTACCGGTTTCGGCAATGCCGTAATCGACAAAAGTGAGACCGATATCGATACCGGCCAGATGCTGACGCAAATCGCCGGTGATCAGACCAATGCCTTTACTTTCACTGAGGCCCATTAACTCCGTTATTTGGCTCTGCCCGAGACCGGGTGCTGCGATTATCTTCTGTTGCTTTTCATCGCATAAATCTCCGGCTTTCGAAGACAAAGGTTCCTCGCAGCCCGAAATTAAAAGCTGGCAGGCCTCTTTATTCTCACATATATCAACGGCGTACTCAAAAGCCTCCTTCGGTGTCCGAACTTCCGATACAATGGCCGATACCAGTTCCGCTTTTTCTTTGAAAAGGTCATACATATTGGTCTGAACACTCATCCGCTTTCTCCTTTATACGTTCAGCCGTTAAATACAATACACGTGCGGATGGCATGCGTATTATGGTTAATCTACTATTACATTCGGGATTCAATTCACGTCAAGGTAAAACCGGGAATCCGTGATAAGTAATTAACCATTTAATAGATAAAAATAACCTTGTAAATCGGTAACATTACCTTGCGCTGATATTCAGAATTGTTTATGGGTCATACCAGTAGCGTAATATTCCAAATCAGAGATTTAACCCGGATATTTCACGAGTTCGAGGTGTTCATTTGCCCCGCAAAGCGGGACATTCAGGGACGCAGCTGTACTTATGCTACCGCAAGTCCCTGACGACTCACCGAGTTTATATAAACGGACGAGAAGTCCAGCTATGCTGGGAAACGCCGCAAATGAGCGCCTCGGACTCGCCCGGCCTGTTGGGTCGAAGCTGAAAGCGAAGCCCAAAGGGTAAAAACTTTTATGCTGTTCTGTCAAAATGAGCCCGGTACAAAGTGTCACCGGAAAAATTCAACTCAAACCGGTTTCAAGGCTTTGAATATTTTTAAGAAAATGAATTCGCATAAAAATTTTTATGAGATGTTCGGGTTAAAACGCATCGTGTTCAAGGAGGCCTTATGGTCAGCAAGACGGTAATCAGAGAATTTAAAAGGATTGTCGGTCAGGAAAATGTGTTCAGCGACATCACCGACCGGGTTACCTATTCCTACGATGCCGCAGTAGTGGAACCGGTGGTGCCGGCTGTTGCATTGCGACCCACAAGCGGGGAGGCGTTAAGTCAGGTCGTGCGGTTGTGCAATGAAAACCTCCTGCCGCTGACCGTGCGCGGTGCGGGCACCAATTTGAGCGGAGGGACCATTCCTTCACCGGAAGGTGTGGTGGTGTTGACCAATGCGCTGGACAGGATCCTTGAAATCAACACGGAAGATATGTTTGCCGTGGTGCAACCGGGCGTGGTGACAGCGAAGCTGGCAGCAGCGGTTGAGGCCAAAGGCCTTTTTTATCCTCCGGATCCGGGCAGCCAGGCGGTTTCCACCATAGGCGGCAACGTAGCCGAAAATGCCGGGGGATTGCGCGGTTTGAAATACGGCGTGACCCGGGATTACGTTATGGGGCTGCAGTTTTTTGACGTCAACGGCGAGCCGGTCAAAACCGGGTCCCGGACGGTAAAATGCGCCACCGGCTACAACCTGACCGGATTAATGGTCGGCTCGGAAGGGACTCTGGGGGTCTTTAATGAAATTATTTTGAAACTGATTCCCAAGCCGGCTCACCAGCAGGCCATGGTGGCTGTTTTTGATAAAATGGACGGGGCTTCACAGACCGTTTCGGCGATCATTGCCGCCCACATCGTACCGGCAACGCTGGAGTTTATGGACAATTTCACCATCCGTGCCGTGGAAGCTTTCAGCAAGGTCGGCCTGCCGGTGGATGCGGCCGCACTGCTGCTGATTGAAGTCGACGGCCATCCGGCCCAGGTGGCAGAAGATGCCGGGAAAGTTGAATCTCTTTGCCGACAACACGGCGCTACATCGATTCGCGTGGCTCGGGATGAGGCTGAACGGGACAGAGTGTGGGAGGCGCGCAGGAGTGCGCTTTCCGCACTGGCGAAGCTGAAACCGACCCTGGTGCTGGAGGACGCCACCGTTCCGCGCAGTAAAGTTCCCGAAATGGTGCGGGCCATGCAGGAAATCGGGCGGCAATATGAGGTGACCATCGGC
>DAOVBC010000011.1 GCA_030670715.1 Deltaproteobacteria bacterium
GCCACCGATCAGACCGGCATCCGATATGGTATGATGGGGCGACCGGAACGGTCGTTGGGTGACCAGGGCCTGGTCTTTTTCCAGCAACCCGGTCACACTGAAAATTTTTGTCGTTTCAATGGCTTCTTCAAAGGTGATGGGAGGCAGAATTGTGGGCAGCCGTTTGGCCAGCATGGTTTTTCCTGAACCGGGAGGACCGATCATAATCAGATTATGACCGCCGGCGGCGGCGACCTCCAGGGCTCGCTTAACGTGTTCCTGCCCCATCACTTCCGCAAAATCAACATCGGCGGAGCCGTCCCTGCTGAATATGGCATCGATATCGGCCTCTTCCGGTCGGATTCGTTCAAATCCACGCATATAATCAACCAGCTGAGAAAGTGTTTTCACCGATATGACGTCAATGCCCTTGACGACGGAAGCCTCGCGACCGTTTTCAGCCGGAACAATGACGCCTTTATACCCGGCCTTTTTGGCAGCCAGGGCCATGGGCAGCGACCCATTGACAGGTTTGATCCGGCCATCAAGAGAAAGCTCGCCCATGACAAGATAGCGGAGAACGGTTTCACGGGGAACAATACCAGTGGCCGTTAAAAGGCCCAGGGCGATGGGCAAATCAAGTCCGGTGCCCTCTTTTTTTATATTGGCCGGCGCTAAATTAACGGTGATCCTGTCGACCGGAAATGAATAGCCCGAATTGCTGACGGCAGACTTCACCCGTTCTTTACTCTCTTTAACCGATACTTCAGGCAGTCCGACAATCGTAAAGGTAGGCAGCCCCCGGATGATATCCACTTCCACTTCTACCAGGAAACCGTCGATGCCGATGACTACACTGCTGAGTACCTTGGCAAGCAAATTTCCTCCCCGGTTCTTGACACTTCAGTCTGCGGGCTTATTATTCAGAGTCGCTGCGGACAGGGTCGCGGCGGCAGCGAAAAATGGATACTTACTGTAACTCGGTGTTAATACAGTATATCAATTGATTTTCAATAATTGGCTTATATCAGATCATTCACCCGGGAACAATCTTTTTTATTGTCGCACCGACTCTGCCCGGATGCTGAAACGACATGTGCCCGGCATGTTAAAACATATTAATTTAATTGATTTTTCTATTGTTTTTTTTAGAAAACTATGAAAATAGCAGGTTTAAGAATTCCGATTCTTTTATTTTTTCTGTAACGGAAGGACAACTGTCATATGTATTTTGAACAGAGGACTCTGGCTAAGCCGGCCAGCTGTTCAGGTATCGGGTTGCATTCCGGTAAAAAAGTAAATCTGACGATCCAGCCTGCCCCGATCAATCACGGCATTAAGTTTGTCCGGCTTGACCTTCCGGGAACTCCGGAGGTAACCGCCCAGTTTCACCGGGTTGTTGATACCAGTCTCGCCACGGTCATAGGTAACGATGGCTGTATCGTGTCAACAGTCGAACATCTGATGGCGACCTTTGCCGGGCTGTCCATCGACAACGCCTTGATTGAACTCGATGCATACGAAGTGCCGGTGATGGACGGCAGTGCGGCGCATTTCACTGATATGATCAAAAAAGCCGGTATCAAGGAACAGGGCGTGCCGCGACATTATTTTATTTTGAAGGAACCGATTGAACTGAAAGAAAACGAAAAGTCGGTCGTTGTCTATCCCTCTGATACTTTTAGAATAACATGCTCCATCGATTTCGATCATCCGGTGATCCGCAAACAATCGTTTACCCTGGAGGTTACGGATGAGATCTTTGATATTGAAATCAGTAAAGCGAGAACTTTTGGATTTCTACATGAGGTGGAATATATGAAACGTTATGGACTGGCTCAGGGGGGATCTCTGGATAATGCGGTGGTCATCGACAAAGATCGAATCATCAATGAAGACGGTTTACGGTTCCCGGATGAGTTTGTCCGTCATAAGATTCTAGATTGCCTCGGCGATTTTTCCCTGCTCGGCATGCCGATTCTCGGCCATCTGGTTGTCGACAAGTCAGGACATCAGTTCAATCATGCTTTTCTTGAAAAATTCTTTTCTCAAAAAGATTCCTGGGAGACCTGTGCCGTCCCGCAACAATGTGAATTGAAACCCAACCAATCAAAATCTCTTGCAATTTAAATAGGTTTTCGATATGTTTACACTTTAAACCTGATGCGTTTTCTCGAAAAATGCTTTTTCAGTGAAACCCGCGCCGTCAACAGGTATATGTAAGCATATGGTCTCAATCACAAGCCGGAAATTATGCGCGATATTTTTTTGCATTTTTTTCCTTCTTCAGTATCCGGTTTTTGCCCAGGAAGCCAGACTAACGCGTATTACCGTTTCCAACACCCGCGACGATCTTCTGTTATATTTCACCCTCAGAGGCGCTTTTACGGAAAAACTTCAGGAAGCCATTCTCAGCGGCGTACCGGCGACATTTTCTTTCTATATAACCCTTGATAGTGTGCGCAGTCTTTGGTTTGACAAGGAAATGGCCGATATTGAATTAACCCACACCATTAAATATGATAATCTGAAAAAAGAATTTACGATTAAAAGGTCTTGGAAGGAGGGGGATCCTGTCGTCACCCGATCTTTTGAAAAGGCCCAGAGGTACATGACTGAAATTGACTCTCTTGCTATTTACCCTTTGAGCGGTCTGGAAAAAGGCAGGCAGTATCAAATCAAAGCCATGGCAGAAGTGAGCAAGATAACCCTGCCCTTGTACCTGCATTATGTTCTATTTTCTTTATGGGATTTTGAGACGGACTGGTATACCATCGACTTTATCTATTAGCCGTACCGGATAATGCAGGGATTGATGCCGTTATACCTTTTTTGAACGAGACAGTCACCTTAACCTGAATATTTCATAAAATATCCGGGTTAACCCGGTATACATCTCCCCCGCTATCATGAGTAATAATAACGCTAATAATACGGTATCATCTGCTTCCGATGCGGGTGACTTAAAGCGGAGAAAACGCGAAGGCCTGCTCATCGTCATAATCCCCGTGGTGGTCGCTCTGCTCACGTATGCCGAGTTTCGAATTATTCATTTCGGTACGGACATACCGGTTTCCAATACCATATTGATGTTCATTCTCATCAATATCAATCTGCTATTGCTCATCTTATTGATTTTCCTGGTTTTTAGAAACCTGGTAAAGCTGCTCTATGATCGAAAACGCAAAGTGATGGGGGCGAAACTGCGAACCCGACTGGTTGTCGCCTTTATTGCCCTGACGCTGTTGCCGACAATCGTCCTGTTTTTCTTTGCGATCAATTTTATCACCGCCAGTATCGACTTCTGGTTCAATGTCCCGGTGGAGAATGCGTTGGAAAATTCTCTACAGGTCGGCAGAAGTATTTACCAGCGGGCTGAGTCTAACAATCGGTTTTACCTGGAAAGGGTGGCGTACCAGATCAACAAGAAGGATTTTCTGGATCCAAAAAATATCAACGCCCTCTCCCGCTATATCCGGATTGTGCAGCGTGAGTTCAATATCAGTGCCATAGAGATCTACAATGGCAACGCCAGGCGTCTGACTTTTGCGGTTTCAGATGATCTGGAAAATAATTCGTTCGGCGTGGTTGCAACCGATAAGCTTCTGGGAAATGTCATTCCCGACAATGTGTGGACCATCTCTGAATATGTTCCCAAAGGCGAGTTAATCAGAACCATCGGAACGATTCCATATGGTATGCAGCAGGTCGATGCACACGGGTTTGCGATACTTTCGGTTCTGATCCCGCCTGATCTGTCCCAGAACATGAAATCCATAGCAATCGGCTTTGAAGAATACCGGCAAATCAACCTGTTGAAAAAGCCTATCCAGAATACCTATTATATCGTTCTGTCGATCGTGGCACTTCTGGTATTGTTCTGCGCGATATGGTTCGGTTTTCATCTGGCCAAAACCATCAGCATCCCGCTAAAAGAACTTGCCGAAGGAACCCGACGGATAGCAGAAGGAGAGCTGAGTTTTTCTATCGATCCGGTGGCCGATGACGAAATCGGCAGCCTGGTGGACTCTTTTAACAAAATGACACGGGATCTCAGGCTCAGCCGGCAACAGCTGGAACGTTCCGCCCAAATGCTGCAGCAACAAAACGTCGAAATTGAAGAAAAACGGCAGTATATGGAAATTGTCCTGAATAACGTATCAGCCGGTGTCATCACACTGGATGCGAAAGGGTACATCACGACCATAAACAAGGCGGCTGAAAAAATGCTGAGTCTGCAAGCGGGCGCAATCCTTGATAAAAGTTACAAGAAATTGCTGGACGGCAGATACCAGCACCTGGCTGACGAAATCATGGGAGATCTTTCCACATCAAGGAACTATGCCATTCAGTTGCCGTTGCGTTTGATAATTGACGGCAAGCCGCGAAGTTTTCTGGCGAACTTCAACGCCCTCAGGGATGATGCCGCAAGGCACATGGGGATTGTTATGGTGTTTGACGATTTAACCGAATTGGAAAGAGCGCAGCGAATGGTAGCCTGGCGTGAGGTGGCCCGGCGAATCGCTCATGAGGTAAAAAATCCGCTCACACCGATTACCCTGTCGGCCCAGCGGCTGAAGCGAAAATATTCAAAAGAAATCACCGATCCGGTTTTTGACGAGTGCATCCGGATGATCGTTGACCATGTGGAGCTGATACGAAACCTTGTCAATGAGTTTTCGGCTTTTGCAAAATTTCCCACGGCCGACCCAAAGCCCTGCGAACTGCCGCCGATTATCGAAGAAACCGTCGCCCTGTATGAAGAGGGGCATCCGAACATACAGTTTGAGACCAGAACCACAGACGAGATTCCGGTTCTAAACCTTGACCGGCAGCAGATCAAACAGGCCATGATTAACCTGCTTGAAAACGCTATTGCAGCAATCAGGGAAAAGGGCGCAATCACAATTGTCCTCAGTCACGATTCCATTCTCAATCGTGTTCGTATCGAGGTCGCCGATGACGGCCCGGGGATATCCAATGAAAACAAAACCCGGCTTTTTGAACCCAACTTTTCCACCAAGAAATCCGGTATGGGACTGGGCCTTACCATTGTCAGCACTATTATTGGCGACCACAACGGTGTTATCAGTGTTCAGGATAACCAGCCCCGGGGCGCCAAATTTGTTATAGAATTGCCGGTGTAAAATGGTTTTATATTTTAAGTTTTCGGTTTTAGGTGAAATGGATAATATTTATTATGTTAGGCCCCTTTAGCTTAAAACCTAAAATCCAAACCAAGGAGTTTTGAATATGTATCCCTCAATTTTAATCGTGGATGACGAGCCTTCCATACTGCAGTCTTTAGGGGGGCTTTTATCCGATGAAGGTTTCGAAGTGGCCACGGCGGCCAACGGTTATGAAGCACTGAAAATTATCGACAGCGAGTCGCCCGATCTTGTTATGCTGGACATCTGGATGCCGGGACTGGATGGTATAGATACATTGCAGGAAATTAAGGAAAAACATCCTTTCGTCCAGGTGATTATTATTACCGGCCACGGCACAATCGAGACCGCCGTGAAAGCTACCAAACTCGGTGCCTATGATTTAATAGAGAAACCGCTTTCCATCGATAAGGTCATCGTAGCAATAAACAATGCGCTGAATTTCAGACGGCTTGAAGAAGAGAACAGGTATTTACGAAAGAAAATGATTGAGAAAAACTCCATCAGCGGCGACAGCCCTCCTATTCAAGCCTTGAAAAAGCAAATCGCAGTTGCAGCGCCAACAGACACCTGGATCCTGATAAAAGGAGAAAACGGGACCGGCAAGGAACTGGTGGCGCGCACCATTCATCAGCTCAGTCAGCGGGCATCAGAGCCGCTCATCACCGTTAACTGTGCCGCAATTCCCGAAGAGCTAATTGAGAGTGAACTGTTCGGGCATGAAAAGGGCGCATTTTCCGGTGCGGCCACCAAAAAAAGGGGCAATTTTGAACTGGCCAACGGGGGAACTATTTTTCTGGATGAAATCGGCGATATGAGCCTGAAGACACAGTCCAAGATCCTGCGGGTGCTTCAGGAGCAAAAATTCAACCGGGTGGGGGGCAGTCGAACGTTGACGGTTGATACCAGAGTTATTGCCGCCACCAATAAGAATCTTGAAGAAGAGATCGAAAAAGGCAATTTTAGAGAAGATCTTTATTACCGGCTGAATGTTGTTCCGATTCAAGTCCCGGCTTTGCGTCAGCGCATCGAAGATCTGTCGTTGCTGGTGGAGACTTTCCTTGAAGAGGCTTCAGAACAGAATCAGACCGGCAAAAAAAAGATGACGGAGGATGCAATCGACTTGCTGAGCCAGTACCCCTGGCCGGGAAATGTCAGGGAATTGAAAAACCTGGTGGAACGCCTGGCCATCATGGTAGAAGAAGATGTCATCAGTGCAAGCGATCTTCCCGAACCCTACAATCCGACCTGTGGAGGGGAATTGTCGGCAGCCGATTCAAAACTGCTTGGCATCGACAGTTTCAAGGAAGCAAGAAAAGCGTTTGAAAAAGAATTTATTCAACAAAAACTATCGGAACATCAAAACAATGTTACCAGAACGGCCGAATCTATCGGTGTCGGGCGAAGCTATCTTCACAAGAAGATAAAAGAAATAAAAAAATAATAAGGGTAAGTCTATTGCGTGTGATCGGCGGAAAACTGAGGGGCAGAAAGTTAAGCACCGTGCACGGGGGGGGCATAAGGCCGACTGCTGATCGATTAAGAGAGGCTATTTTTAACATTTTGGCCGGTCGTGTCCGGGATTCACTTGTCCTGGACCTGTTTGCCGGAACCGGTTCTCTGGGCATCGAAGCCTTGAGCCGGGGGGCGCTATTTTCCGTATTTATTGACAACAACCAGGCCGCGCTTGCTGTAATACACAGTAATCTGAAAAAATGCGAGATTGAAGACCGGGCAAAGGTCCTTAAGTGGAACATTGTTAAAAACCTTAACTGTATCCGGCTGCCGGATCAAACCTTTGACCTCATTTTTTTGGATCCTCCCTATGACAGAGGTTTCATTCGTTCAGCACTTTTACATATTCAGCATCAGCGTTTGTTCACCGGTGAAACCTGTGTAATCGTTGAACACTCGCCCGCCGAATCTATTCCGGCAGACATATCCGTCTATGATATTGCAGACCAGAGAAGATACGGAAAAACGCTTGTCTCATTTTTAAAATGTATGCTATGAAACGCAACGTACGTGTTCACGGGGTACGTTTTCCCGAGCAGCGAGATTGGCGCAGTGGCCTCGTCATTTCAATGACTTAGCCGTGGGGGAGACCGCGGCTCACGCACGTTTTTTTTTGCGGGAGAACGGGGAGGGGGCCGGAACGCCCCCGCTGCTAAGTCATTGAAATGACCGGACACGCAGCCACCGGAGTGAATCGGGGAGACGCACCCCGTGAACACGTACAACGCAACAACTATCGATTGGTGGACATATTATGAAACGAGTGGCAATCTATCCGGGATCATTTGATCCGGTTACAAACGGCCATCTGGATATCCTCAAGCGGGGCCTGAGGCTGTTTGATATTATCATTGTTGCGATTTTGCACAACCCGGGCAAGGAAGGGCTCTTCACGGTAAAAGAGCGGGTGGGTATGCTTGAAGAGAGTACCCGGGACCTGGAACATATCGAAATTGATACGTTTGATGGCCTTTTGGTGGATTATGCAGCCAAAAGAAACGCCCAGGCCATACTGCGAGGTATGCGAGCGGTATCTGATTTTGAATATGAGTTTCAACTGGCGTTGATGAATCGCCGGTTAAACCGAGATGTTCAGACTGTTTTTTTGATGACCGGGCTGAGATGGATTTTCACCAGCTCATCTATTATTAAAGAAGCGGCCCGGTTTGGAGGTGATATCAACGGTATGGTACCGCCGGTAGTTCTCAAAAAACTAAAAAAAAAGTTCCGACAAGCGTATAGCCGTTCATGACCATTAGAAATGGACCTGTGGCAGTTAAATATATTCTCTAAAGTTGTCGAACAAAGAAGTTTTTCCAAAGCGGGGGAAATCGTTCATCTTTCTCAGCCCACCGTCAGCAGTCATATCAAAGACCTGGAAAACCATTTCGGATGTCGCCTGATCGACCGTCTTGTGAAAGAAGCCGTTCCGACCAGGGAAGGGCAGCTCCTTTATCAATATGCTCTGCGGCTTATTTCACTGCGGGATGAAGCCGAAACGGCGTTAAACCAGTTTAAAGGCAGGGTGAAGGGAAATCTTGTGGTCGGCGGCAGTACCATCCCCGGCGGTTATATCCTGCCGGGGGCAATTGCAGGATTTTTAAAGCGATACCCGGAGGTGTTCCTTTCACTTAAAGTCGGCGATACCGGCAAAATAACCGGCGATATCCTTTCCGGAGAATTGGAACTGGGAATCGTCGGGGCAAGATCAGCGGATAATAAGCTCATCCAGGAAGTACTGGTGGAAGATGAAATGCAGCTGATTGTTCCGGCGGATCATCGCTGGGCCAGAAAAAAAAGTTTGACCCTGGAAATGCTGATGCAGGAACAGTTCATCATTCGCGAGTCCGGTTCCGGAACGTTGAAATCAATCCAGGATAACCTGACTCGCAGTGGGCATCACATCGAAGATTTTAATATTGTAACCGAACTGGGAAGTACCGAAGCAGTTGTTCAAGGGGTAAAAAACAAAATCGGGCTGTCTATCATATCTCCGATCGCCGTATCCGAGGAGCTGAAAGCCGGTATTTTAAAGGCCATTCCGATCAGCGGTCTGGATCTCAAACGTCACTTTTATCTAACCCGCCACAAACATCGCAGCCTTTCGCCCACCGCCCAGGCCTTCGCTCAATTTTTACTGGATGAATTTAGAACAGCTGCTTGATAAGTATGAATCCTCCGACCAGAAGGATGGTGAAGGCCACCGCCAGAATGTTGAAGTACTTTTCAATAAATGCCTGGATTTGTGGTCCAAAGATATAAATCAGTCCGCCGACCAGAAAAAAACGGGCAGATCGTGAAACGATTGAGGCAAAAATAAAAACCGGAAAATTGATATGAAACATGCCTGCCGAAATGGTAAATACTTTGTAAGGAATCGGCGTGAATCCGGCAATACCGATCGCCCAGGCATCATACTCCTGGTACAGGGCTCCGATATATTCAACTTTTGCACTTAAGCCGTAAAAGGAGATTATTTTTTCCCCGATGCCGGCCATAAACTGCCAGCCAATCAGATATCCAAAGCATCCGCCAAGCACTGAACCGGCCGAACATACCAGGGCGTACTTCAGCGATTTGCGGGGAACTGCTACCGCAAGGGCGATAAGCAGAACATCCGGTGGGATCGGAAAGAAGGAAGATTCGCTGAAAGCGAGAAGAAACAGAGCCCATGTCCCGTAAGGCGTTTCAGCCCAGCGCAGCACCCAATTGTAAATTTTTCGAAACATATGGTCCGCTATCAGTTTTACTTACAAGGGCCTTTAATGGCAAAATATTTATACCGCTTTCCATAATAATGTTCCGAAATAAGGAATGGCGGCATAAGTGGTTGTAGAAAAAAACATTTGAATATCGGACGTTTTTTTGACAACCACTATATCGAGCCAGAGAACTCATTGAGATAACAAAATACGAATATCGAATATCGAAATCCGAAACAATATCGAATGACCAAAATTATAATGACACGGGAGCATGACTTGACAGACGTTGAATTCCGATGTTGTTTTGATCATTGAAAAATTCGGATTTAGGATTTGTTTCGAGTTTCTGATTTAGAATTTCGAATTTCCTGGGCAAGCAGAAAATCAAAAACTCAAAAACCTGTTTGATTCCGGCTTGTCCGGGTCAGGTGTCACGCCATCCATATTCACCCACCAGCTTGACAAACCGGCACCCGCCGAGATTGGTCTTGCGGATCTCTTTTTCATCTTTATAGATTTTTATTAACTCCTGAGAATGCTGATCCCCGACCGGTACAACCATGCGGCCACCGGTAGTCAGCTGCGCAATCAGTGCTTCAGGAATTTTCGGAGCACCGGCGGTAACAATGATGGCATCAAAGGGGCTTTCATCGATCCAGCCGGCCGTGCCATCACTGTAGCGGGTAAGGATATTGTGATAATGGAGCCGATCGAAAAGGCGCCGGGCTTTCACCAGCAGGGAATGAATTCTTTCGATTGTATATACCCGATAGGCGATTTCCGCCAGAACGGCGGCCTGATAACCGGAACCGGTACCGATTTCAAGCACCCGGTCGTCTCCGGTCAATTGCATTGCCTGGGTCATTTCGGCCACGATATAGGGCTGAGAGATTGTCTGCTGCTCGCCGATCGGCAGGGGGAAATCACCGTAAGCCTGGTCTCCCAGCGCTTCGCTGACAAAAAAATGCCGGGGGACCTTTCGCATTGCTGCCAGGACTTTTTCGTCGGTTACGCCCCGTGCCTCGATCTGTCTTTTCACCATGTCATCGCGTTGGCGATCGAATTTTATCGAACCCGATATCATGGGCAATTAACTATCAGGTCAGATAAATGGCGTCAAGAACATAGACTCGGAGAGAAGTCCGATGGGAGGTATTTGGGCTTTCAAGGCAGTAAATTACCGCTTACCATTGGCCCAAATGGACGCTATATTTTGTAAATGATACGATTTTCGGTGATGATAATATCAACGTACCGGTCGTGAGATTCCGTGGGTACCTGGGAGATGATCTGGTCGTCGAGAGCCAGCGCGACCTTTCTTGTCGTGATGGGCAGAGTGGGAATTAACCGATCGTAAAAGCCGTCTCCCGGACCGATTCTGGCCCCTTTTTCGTCAAATGCAATTCCGGGAATAATAGCGATATCGATACAATCAACCGGGACAACCTTACACTGTTGCGGATCCGGTTCCAGGATACCGTAAAGACCCTTTTTCAGGTGTCTGTCAATATTGTCAACCTTGTAGAGATTTATTTTTTTTGAACCGGCATTTGTCAGCGGAAGAACGACAATCTTGTTGTAATCGAAAGTGCGTTTGATGATATCTTTTGAAAACACTTCGTTTTCATTGTTGATATACAGAAGGGCAATTTTTGCTTCCAGGAAGTTGGCAAACTCAAAGAGGCGTTTTTCAATCGCTTTTGTTTTTGTTGAAAGTTCATTTTCAGAAAGGTTGCCGATGATGGTCGCAAGGTCATTGCGGATATCCGCTTTCGTTTTTTGTATCTCCTCCATGTATTCCTTCCCCCAATGAGTTTTATAGTAATATAGAGCAGTCTTGCAAATTGTCAACATGCATTAATTATTGACTAAATAGCGACCTCGTGATATTTTTTTTCGTCATTTTACTTTCGATTCGACGCAAATAGTCGGTCGCTTCCACCGGATTTTTCACAGATCGTATCAAGTTTGTTCCTCGGCAAGGGTGCGGACTCTTTCGGGGTGTGAAACGCAACCGACGGCGATTGACCACCGTCGGGGCAGGGAGATACGGTCAGCCCGGATATATTATGAAAAATTCAGGTAAAAAACGATAAGTGATATAGGAATCGATATGCTGGAAATCAAATTTGTGCGTCAGAATTTACCTGCAGTTCAAAAGGCACTGGCAGCACGCGGTGCAGTTGTTGATATCGAAACGTTCAAAAATGCGGATGCCCGCAGAAGAGAGGTCCTGCTTGAGATCGAAGAACTGCGTCATCGTCGAAACGTCGTGTCCGACCGGATCGCGGAAATGAAAAAAGCCGGCGAAAACGCTCAGAAACTTGTAGAAGAGATGCGCGAGGTATCGGGAAAAGTCAAAATGCTTGACAGAACCCTGGCCGAAAATGAAGACATCATCAACAATATAATTCTGGAGATTCCAAATTTACCCCATGCTTCTGTCCCCGGCGGCAGGGACGAAACCGACAATCCGGTTTTAAAGCAGGAAGGCAGTTTGCCGCAGTTTGATTTCGATCCGCTGCCGCACTGGACCCTGGGCAAGAACCTGGGGATCCTTGACTTTGAAAGGGCCGCCAAGATCGCGGGCGCTCGTTTTCCGCTGTATTTCGGTGCCGGAGCCAGGCTGGAGCGAGCGCTCATTAATTTTATGCTCGAAGTCCATACCGGGGGACACGGTTATACGGAGGTTCTTCCGCCCTTTGCCGTTAACCGGCAAAGCATGACCAATACCGGCCAGCTGCCCAAGTTCGAAGAAGATCTTTTTAAACTGGAAGGCTGGGAGTATTTCCTGATACCGACGGCGGAAGTGCCGGTGACCAACATTCACCAGGATGAAATTCTGGATGAAAATCAGCTGCCGATTTATTATACCGCCTGTACACCTTGTTTCCGTTCGGAGGCCGGATCTTACGGCAAAGATACCCGCGGGCTGATCCGGCAGCACCAGTTCAACAAAGTGGAACTGGTTAAGTTCGTGCTTCCGGAAAGTTCATATGCTGAACTGGAAAGCCTTTTAAGCAATGCCGAGAACATATTGAAACGCTTGCAGCTTCCCTACCAGGTCGTCACCCTCTGCACCGGTGATCTGGGTTTTTCAGCGGCTAAGACTTACGACATCGAGGTCTGGATGCCGGCCCAGGGGGTGTACAGAGAGATCTCTTCCTGTTCAAACTTTGAGGGCTTTCAGGCCCGGCGTGCCAACATTCGCTTTCGAAGAAAAGGAAAAAAAGGAACAGAACTGGTGCATACGTTGAACGGGTCCGGTCTGGCGGTCGGACGCACCGTGGCCGCAATACTCGAAAATTGTCAACAATCGGACGGATCCGTCCGGTTGCCCGAAGCCCTCAGACCCTATATGGGGAACATGGAAAGAATCGAACCGTGAAACCTGCAGACTACCCGGAAGATATCCGGCCGTATATCGTACCGAAACCGGAAGGCAATCTGAATTATCGCTGCCTGGATTGCGGTGAGAATTACGGTATTGAAAAACTGCTTTACACCTGCCCAAAATGCGGACAGGTGCTTTTAATTTATGACCAGGCGTTTGACAGGCTGAAGAAAATTCCAGCCGCCACCTGGCACCGGATATTTGATTACCGAAAGATGCTTACCCTGCCTGCCCTGAAGGGCATTTACCGTTATCACGAGTTCATCGGTCCAGTCATCCCGCTGGATGCTGTTATCTACCTGGGAGAGGGGCACACCCCGGTCGTTGAGGCCAATGGGTTTTTACAGGAGAAGGCCGGGATCCGATTCTATTTTAAAAATGACGGACAGAACCCCAGTGCATCCTTTAAGGATCGCGGGATGGCCAGCGCCCTCAGCTACATCCATTATCTCATCCGGCAGGGCCAGATATCCGACGTACTTGCCATCTGTGCCTCAACGGGGGATACATCGGCCGCTGCCGCGCTCTACGCCTCGTACCTGAATCCCCGTGTTAAATCCGCCGTATTGCTTCCCCACGGGAAAGTAACGCCCCAGCAGCTTTCCCAGCCCCTGGGCAGCGGTGCCGCAGTATTTGAAATCCCGGGCGTCTTCGATGACTGTATGAAGGTTGTTGAGAACCTGTCAGAACAGTACAATGTTGCGCTGCTCAACTCCAAAAATGCCTGGCGGATTCTGGGGCAGGAATCTTATTCGTATGAAATTTCACAGGATTTTGAGTATGACCTGCGCGATAAAGTCGTCGTCGTGCCCGTCGGCAACGCCGGGAATATCACGGCGGTGATGAACGGTTTTTTAAAGTTTTATGAAGCCGGCATCATAGAAAGTCTGCCAAAAATAATCGGTGTCCAGTCCCGACACGCCAATCCGGTTTATCGCTATTACCGGCAAGCAGATGCCGAACGACGGAAATTTGTTCCTGTGACCGTAACACCGAGTGTTGCCCAGGCCGCCATGATCGGCAATCCGGTTTCCATGCCGCGGGTGATTCATCTGGTGGAAGTGTACAACCGGTTGGCGGGTAAACAGCGGATTTGGGTAGTGGAGGTCACGGAACAGGCCATCATGGACTGGGAACTTATTGCGAATAAAAACGGCCATATTGCATGCACCCACGGCGGAGAGTCTCTGGCCGGGCTGGTGGCTGCCAGGCAGCTGGGACTGGTGGGCGACGGGGAAATCGGAGTCATCGACTCCACTGCTCACACGCTCAAATTTTCCGGTTTCCAGCAAATGTACTTTGAAGACCAGTTTCCGCCTGATTTTGACATCACACCCGATCCGGACCTGACAAATGCCCCGGTACTGGTCAGACCCAAGGATCTTGCAAAAGTTCCGACCCCCGGCAACCCTTTGACCGGTGAGGATTTTAAGCGGTTCGTGCAGCGTATATCCGATGAGATTGCAAAGATCCTGGATTTGGAAAAAACATGACCGGATTTCCCACGTTGCAGGATATGACATGACCGCGCTTTGTTTACAACAGGACACTGGCCTGAAGATTTCACGAAAAAATCGAAAACTATTCAATAGAAATCATCATTTGATCCAAAACTTCATCTTGTGAGGTTAAATAAAATGAAAAAGAATTCGACCATATTAACCGCGTGCGGGATGCTGCTGTTTCTGGCTGCCTGTGGACCGAACAAAGCTGAACTGATAAGACAGGAAAAAGCCCAGCGCGATCTGGGAGGTCAGTATATCAGGGCCGGAGATTACACGAACGCTTTAAAGCATCTGGTTGAGGCCGAAAGACTCTTTCCGGATGACCCTATTCTTCAAAATTACCTGGGGCTTGCGTACAACGGTAAAGAAAAGCAGGAACTGGCGATCCGGCATTATAAAAAGGCGTTGAAACTGAAACCGGATTACGCGCCGGCTAAAAATAACCTGGGGACCGCCTATCTGGACCAGGAGAGATGGGACGACGCCATCGCTGTGTACAAGGAGCTCACCGGTGACCTGCTCTATGCCACCCCCCATTACCCGCTTTCGAATCTTGGCCTGGCCTATTACGAAAAAAGAGAGTACTCGGTGGCTGAAAAGTATTACCTGCAAGCACTCAAGCTGGAGCCGACGCATCCGCCGGCGCTGTGGGGGCTGGGACGGACCTATGTGGCCATGGGACGGGGCGGGGAGGCCGTTTCCGCCCTTTCAATTGTTGTCGACCGGTATCCCGAACATGCCGGGGGACACTATGAGCTGGCCCGGGCATACATGCTGCTCAAGAACTACAGCAAAGCCAAAAGCGAGTACAAAAAAGTCATCGCGCTTGATTCGGTTTCACCCATGGCCCGTGACGCGAAAAAGATGCTGTATCAGTTGAGGTATGTGAAATAAAAAACCCGCGCACGCCTGCTTATTGATGTCGTGCGCGGGTTTTTATATTATAAGAATCGGTGTCGTACTGTTCTCTCTTGAGTTAATCAAAGCCGGGGCCCTTTGGACCCGGATTCTTTACAGGATACGGCGTTGTTCCAGCTGCACAATGCGCGGTGTGATAAAAATCAACAGCTCGTTGGCTATATCCGATGTACCTTGTGTTTTAAACAGCCATCCCAGCAGGGGAACGTCCTTTAATCCCGGCCAGCCGGTAACAGAATGCTGCTCGTTTCGTTTGATAATTCCGCCAATGACAATCGTATCGCCGTCGTTGACCAGCAGTTCGGTCTGAGCTTCATTGGTGTTCAATGAGGGTACCCCCAGAGTGATGACGGCGATGTCATTTTTAGTGATGAATATTTTCATCAAAATGCGGTCATCCGGAGTAACTGTCGGTGTTACTTCCAGCAGCAGGTCGATGTTTTTAAACTTAACCGTGGCATTACCGGATGAATCCCGTTCCAGGTAAGGCCATTCAATGCCCTGTTTGATTCTGGCCTTTTTGTTATCCAGGGTGACAATTTTCGGGGCTGTGATGATGCGCCCCTGTTTGTTGGCTTCCACAGCGTTTAATGTTGCGTTCAACGCAAACCCTGTTGTACCGAGTAGTTTTGAAAAGGAAAATCCTACCGTCGAAGTGGCTTCCGACGGGAAATTCATCGATGTGTTGATATCAAGGGGGTTGCCGTTTACACTGATCGGCCCCCAGGCCATGTCCCATTCAATCCCGACCTGCATTTCGAATTCATTGTTGATTTCAACCACTTTAGCCTCAATGATGACCTGCGGGGTTACCGTGTCGATGCGGCTGACAATTTCTTTGACCTGTGAAAGGATAGCGGCGGTGTCCGTCACAATGAGCTGGTTGTTGCGCTGATCCACACTGATCTTGCCGCGGTCTTTGGTCAATATTGGCGTCACATGGGGCATGACTTCAGCCCTGGCGTCGGAGTAGTTTACCGGGATGTATTCGGTGATGAGCGGTTCAAGTGATTCTACCGCAGCCTTCGATTTGCGTGCGGCGGCAATCTTGGCATGTCGGGCCTTTTCTTCAGCGGTAAGCGCTGAAAGGGTGGCAATGCGAATAATATCTCCCTCGTAAGTCATGCCGAGCTGGTTCATTTTCAGGACAAGATCAAGAACCTGGTCCCATGGTACGGGTCTTTC
>DAOVBC010000115.1 GCA_030670715.1 Deltaproteobacteria bacterium
TCCTGATGGGTAAGCATATCCAGGCTGGCGGGGTAGAGAATGTGCTCTTCCTTGTAAATCATGTCCCGGATGGTCTGTATTGCTTCCTTCAGGGGGGTCACCGTTTGGACCGGGTCCTTGCGGGCAAACGCTTCTTTTGTCTGTTTCAATTGGGCCCGGATATCGTCGTGGAGGGACCACATGACCTGGGAGGGCCCGGTAAAGTGGTGAGCCTCCAGCATTGGAAAGAGCTGATTTTCCTTGCGCGTGTAATGGGTGTCAATTTCAGACAGCCGTTCGATGAGGTTTCCCAGTGCCTGGCTGTGCTTCTCAAAGGCTTTCTGATCCGGCGGCAGTTTAATGCGCCCCAGGAGCATGCTGGTCTCACTCATGATCTTCTCAGAAGCCCGGTTTTCCTTCATGAAGGTATGGATCGGGTGCCCGGGGGGAACCTCAGGCCGGTCCTTTTCCTCTAACGCCTCTTTGAAAATTTCCACATGAACGTCGCACAGGCGTTTAATTTCCTCCGGGGGCAGTCCCTCGTTCATGAGGTCCTGCTCCATTTTGGCGATCTCTGTGGCCTCTACACCGCTGACAAGCTTTCTGAACCTTTGTTTGAGGACTTCCATGTCCTCGCCGTCGTGGAGATCTTTGATGATTGACTTGAGCACCGCCTGTTTTTCCGCAGGATCTGTCAAAACCTCACCCTTAGCGTCGGGTGCGGACGCACCGGACGCCGGGACGTTGCCGGTTTGCCTGTTGATTTCAGCGGTCAGGGCTGAAATCAGGCTTTCGACTTCCAGACCGCCGATGCCGGCAGCCTTTTTAAGGGTTGCCACCTTCCCTATTGTTTTACGCAGCACCGGATTTTTTAAGTTTTTAAATATCGGGGACAGGGTGATTAAAAAATCAAGCAAAAAGGGGTGTTGCTTCAGCAAATCATCGATTTTTGTCTTGGCGTTTATTTCCATGGATAGAATCCTCCTTGCGGCTAAGACTGGACATCGGCTCAACCATTCGTCTATTGATAAATAGTCGCCTTTTGGGAGCGGATGAAGAGAAGGTTGACTTTGTGTATGGGTTTCAAATGCAGCTAAGCATATGGAAACTCAAATAAACGGCAACCGTTAGCATCCAAATATCGAAGACAGGCCCGGTTGTCAACGTGGATTTTACAGAGGTGCCCCTATAGTCCTGCAATTTCCGGGACTTGACCGACAGGTGTTAGCCTGTACTTTCGGTTGCCCAATCCCATTTTCTCGGCGTGTTCAATTTGGATTGCCGGATCGAGCTTGGGATGGAATTTTTCTCCAAGATTCTGTCCGTGCACCCGGGCCGTGATGTCCAGGGTTGCCTGATCAATGGCGACAATGTCTTTTGAACCCAGGACCCCGATATCCGGCACTTCCTTTTTCTGTCTCTTGTTCAAGCAATCGCAGTCTCTGGTCATGTCGGTGAGCACGTTCAGATAAACGACCTTTTCCCTGAAATGCCGGATTACGCCGGCTGCATGTTCTGCCATACTCCTTTGCAATACCGGAGATTCAATGGCAAAATCATACTTGACAGCGCCGTATCTGCAAACGGCGATACACTCACCGCATCCGATGCAATCCTCCCGGGCAATATATGATACGTTTTCACGTTCACTGATTGCATCCGTGGGACACCACTTCCGGCACTTGCCACAGTTTTCACATTTTTCGGGATTGACCTCAGGTGTGATAGAGCTATGCTGGCGCATTTTTCCGGAACGAGACGTTAAGCCCATTCCCACGTTTTTAATCGCCGCGCCGATACCGCTTCCCATATGACCCGTTGCATGACTGATCACGATCAAGGCATCGGCCAGCAGAACCTGACCGGCAATCTTGACCGTATTGTGAAGCTGCCCGTTCACCTCAACCTCGGCCTCATCGGTGCCGGAAAGCCCATCCAGGGCGATAAACGGTGCCCCGGTTCTTCCAACATGGAAACCGTGGCGGTAGGCGTGAATCGTGTGTTTGATGGCATTCTCCCGTTCGCCTTTATAAAGCGTCGCTGTGTCGGTGATGAATGGTTGAGCGCCGGCGGACCGGGAAATATTTACTGCTTCGGCAACCAGTTCGGGTTTAACGTGGGTGGTATTATTTTTTTCACCCACGTGCACTTTAATGGCCACCATGTCAAGCTTTCGCAGCGATTTTGAAAACCCTGTAGCCGTTAATACTTTCTTCACTGCTTCTGCCTGCAGGCCGACTGAAGCACCATCCTCAATTTTTGCCAGATAAACAGTTGGATTCATGTCGGTTTTTCTCCTCGATAGCATGGGCGAACATTTAGCCTGAAAGTTTTACAACATATCATGCGAAATGAGGCAGCCCAAGCAATTTCACAAAATTTGTATCAAAGGGCCATTAAACAAGTCACCGGCTTGACCGGTTTTTCTTTTCCCGTATGACTCTCCCGGCATGAAAAACCGGTTGAATCGATCAGTGAAATGGGATAACTAAAACAAATCCAATCCTCAACAGTCAGATGACAATGATTTATTTAACGACTCAAAATGCCTATCATTCCCCTGACCGGTCGGTGTCCTGGTTTGCCCGCAGGAAGCCCGCCCCAGCCTTTTATGCCCGGATAGCCCTGATAATATGGAAGGCCTCTCGATTGTGCAAAAAGGGCACCTATACGGATGACCGCTGGGTTCAAAGCAGTTTAGATACTGTAAGGGCACTCGAGTCTGTGGGGGGGCGTTTCGAGCTTGAAAATCTGTCTGTCTTTCGGCAGCTTGAATCTGCCTGCGTGTTTGTCGGCAATCACATGAGCATTCTGGAGACATTTGTCCTGCCCTGCCTGATTCAACCTCACCGTGATGTCACCTTTATCGTGAAAGAGAGCCTTATAAATTATCCTTTTTTCAAACATGTCATGCGAAGCCGCAACCCGATTGTCGTTGGCCGATCCGATCCGAGGCAGGATCTCAGGACCGTTTTGCAAGAGGGACAAAACCGGTTAAACGCCGATATATCCGTCATTATTTTTCCGCAAACGACACGCAGCATCAAGTTTGATCACAAAAAGTTTAATACGCTCGGGGTAAAACTTGCAAAGCGCAGCGAGGTGCCGGTTATACCGGTTGCTCTGAAAACCGATGCCTGGGGATCAGGCCGCAGGTTTAAAGATGTCGGGAAGATTCAGCCCGCTAAACCGGTACGCATTTGCTTCGGCGAACCGTTGCAGATACAGGGCTCGGGTAAAGAAGAGCAAAAATTAATCGTGGATTTTATTACAAGCAAACTGGATGCCTGGCAAAAAGGGGATGTTTAGGTTTTGTTTCCGGGGGAACAACAGGGCGGCTATTGGCGGTAAATGGACCTGTCCGACCTTGTGCACGTTCCGCACGAACGTCCGGGTAATAGAACGCCATTCGAACGGCGGAGGAAAAGGGGGGACGTGAAATGAAGCAAATAAAGCGCGTGGTCCTTGCGGCCGTTATCGTCCTTGCGGCTGCAGCCATGGTTTGCGGAACCGTATGGGCGGATGACGGTAAATTTCGAAATTATGCGATGGTCGATCTCGGTTTATATCAACCCGCGAACGATCTGGACAACGCCGGATTTGGTACTGGAATTAACTTCTCTGCTGCATACGGCAGGTATTTAACAAAGCACCTGATATTTGAAGCAGGGCTCGGCTTTTTTTACACCGACAGGGACTTTCTGGGCAGCGCGCCGACTGCTGGAAATTACACCCAAGAAGACACCATTGGGGTATCGCCGGCTACCGTGTCCTTGAAAGGCGCATTTTCAGTAGGAGAAGTGGAATTTTATGGCGGGGGAGGTATAGGCGGTTATTTTCTTGTTTTTAATTCAGATATTACCGCTTCGAACCTGGGGAGTTTCAGCGTTGACGATGACGATGTTGCACTCGGAGCCCACGTCGTGGCAGGTGTGAACTTCAATATCACCCGGCGGATTTTTATCGGAGTGGATGGTAAATATCAGTGGACCGATAGTGTTCGAATTATTAAGCGGGTTGCAGATATTCCGATAGAATATAACGGGAATTTAAACGGCTATACCATAAACTTTGTTTTTGGTTTCAGGTTTTAATGCCGTCGGTGGCGATTCTTACCCTGCTTGTTGAAATCGAATTTATTTGAAATGTTTCTAAAAATATTTGGCACAACTTCAGGACTCATACTTTTTTTTCCGGCCCCGGATAGGTAGTTAACTCCAAAACGCAACCCAGCCGGGGGTTTTTGCGTGTTTCGCCGGTAATCTTGACGACTTTTGCCGATGTGACAATATTATCATGGGTCAACCACCGGATCACGTCGGCTGCGACCTTATCATTCAAGCGACCGAAGCAGTCGGGCATTGAAAGCTGTTGCGTTCCGCCTTTGCGCACCAGGTAGACGGTATTTTTATTTCCGGAACCGGTGGCATCCCAGACTAAACGCACTTTTTCTCCAACTTTCAGCTTTTTAAGGGTTTCCTGACGTTCGCTGCCGTCGACGTTGCTGTGCTCGCACCCGGTTGCGGGGGTCCTGACTTTATCAATAAAACCATCGTCTTTCCGTTTGCAAAAGATCTCTTTCAAATCAACATGTTCTTCTTTTGCCCGCCTTGATGGGACAAGTATCCGTTCAAGCCTCTCAATTAATCGCATTGATATCTATCCTTTTTATCATCCCGGTTAAAAAAATGATAATTTTTAGTTCTCTTTGCTTTCCTTTATTTTCGAGTAACCCGGGATCAGGGTCTGGGTGCTGGATACGCCCGGAACCTGCCGGATCTGCTCATGGATGAACTGGCCGATGATTTCCGCATCGGAGGAAAGCAGATCCCGTGTCAAAACAATCTTGACGATAATATCATATGACCCGTGAACCGAATGGACCTCCCGCACCTCTTTCAGCGCGAGTAACTTTTCTATAATTTTCCGCTCGTTTCTACCGGTCATCACATTCATGAGGACATAGGTGGTAATGTTACGTTTCATCTCCGGGTAATCAGACTCCATTTTTTCTGACATTTTATTTCTAAACGCCTCCATGTCTTTGGGGATCAGCCGGTCAATACCGATCCCGTATTTGCGTTCGCGCCCCTTGTCCCATTGCTGAAAGGAAATATATGCATACAGGTCCGCGACGGTTCTATCCGGGAAATAATCAACCAAACGTCCCTGTTTGATGATGGACGACAGCGGATGATAAATGGTTTGATACCAGTCTCGGGCCGCTTCTGCAAATTGAATCGGTTGACCCCGGTGCCGGGCGAGAAATGCCCGGTGTTCTTCGATTTGACCGAGCAGGTTATGATACTGTCCGATTTCTGTCAATCGAATCGTGTAGGGCAACCCGGTCCGGTCGTCGAATTCAGCTTTTTCACGGAAGAGGATATTTTCGAGCGTGTTTGTAGAAGGGATAAACTCAACGATATTTGCCAGGATGTCACTCCAGCCGAATTCCTTGGCAGCTGCGATGCGGTGATTGCCGTCCAGGGCATAGTACTCGTCTTTGATCTGATACAATTTGACCGGAGCCAGCGGCTTGCCGTGCCGGATCGCTGTTTTAATCCGTTCCAGTCTGTCGGAGGGGACGTGCCCTTTGATCTGGAACTTGCTGTCAAAATCCTTGTAGCGGCCGACGCTGCCCACGATCTTATCGAGCGGGACGGTTCGACGCCCGCGGTCCCGGCTGTCAAAGGCTTCCTCGAAATGCTGGTTTTCTTTAAACGATTTGGCCAGGTCAACCCTCTTGCGGTCTTTCTGAAAAAATCCCAGCTTCTGAAGAATTCGGCTCATTCTTTTATATCCAGCAGATAATGTCCATAGGTGTTGATCACGTGCGTGCCGTTGACAACAGTCATGCGCTGGGACGGATCGGTAAAGTGCGCATGGATGTGACCATGAAAAAAATAGGCCGGAGAATACCGATTGATCAACGTGCGAAAACTCTTAAAGCCCTTGTGACAGGGGTCCTCCGCATCGTGAATATAACGGGGCGGGGCGTGTGCAATCACGATGTCCACGCCGCCTTCCCGCCACACACGGGGCCACAGGCTCAGAATCATTTTGCGCATCTGAATATCCGTATATTGCTGCGGGCCCCCATTGTACCAGCGTGATCCTTCCAGTCCCAGAAATCTAAGACCCTTGAATTTTTCTACCCTCGCATGCAAATCCGTACATCCGTATAGCGGCCTGTCGCCGTAGCGAATGTCATGGTTCCCGCGCACATAGCAAAGGGGCACGTTAAATGCGGACACCAGACGGGTCAGATATTCCGGCGGCAGATCCCCGCAAGACAGAATGAGGTCCACACCCGGAAAGTGCCCGGCGGCGTCTTTTTCAGTGAGCAAGGGTTCTTCACGATCGGATACGGTCAGAATTTTCATAAAAGATCTAACGTCCGTATAATAATTCTATCATTGTTGTGTATTTATTTGCCATTTAATTGCAAATATAATATAATAGTAAAAATTTTAGGAAGTTACCTTATAACATCTAGGAATACAACTAAAGTTAAAGATTTTCTATGAAAGTGCAATGTAAAAATTGCGGCCACGTTTATAATCTCAACGAGAAAAAAGTCCCTAAACGAAAAGCGAAATTTAAATGTCGTCAATGTCAGGAATTTGTCTATCTCAATGTTGCAAATGTTCCACCCAAAAGTCAATCGAAGGATCAAATAAAGGAATGCCCCAAATGCGGTTTCGACCTATCGCCTGCTGCCATAGAGTGTCCAAATTGTAATATTATTCTGGAAAAGTACAAAAGCTACATTGAAAAAAAACAGGCTGAAAATATGCAAAACGAAAGCGACGCAGCCGAAGGGCAATAGTCTAACGGGTTAAAGCGCGACACGTTTAAATATGTAAACAACTTTTCAGGAGGTCCGCGCCATGTCCGATAAAATAGAAAAAAATCTTGCCTATGCTTTTGCCGCTGAATCTAAAGCGTCTGCCCGCAATGCCACCTTTGCCAAGAAAGCGGATTTGGACGGCTATGCACAGATAGCTCGCCTGTTTCGGGCGGTCGCCGAGGCCGAATCCGTGCACGCACGCCGCTACTTGATGCTGATGCGTGGCAAGATCGGATCAACCGAAGAAAACCTT
>DAOVBC010000173.1 GCA_030670715.1 Deltaproteobacteria bacterium
GTAAAATTTTTAAGCCGGCATGCAAGAAAGGCACTGGAAATATCCGCCCGGAAAAGTAAAATACAACTGGGCGAACTCTTAAAGGATGACAACGGCAAGCCCCTGCCTTTTGATGGTGTTTACTGGTCCCTGACCCACAAACCCGGTTATGTTGGTGCTGTGGCTTCATTTAACACCATCGGTATTGATCTTGAAAAAATCAAACCGCGCAGAACCAGAGCGCTTTTCCAAAAAACTGCCGCTCCTGATGAATGGGCCCTTTGCAGTAATAAATCGTGGGGTGTTTTTCATCGCTACTGGACGGCCAAAGAGGCTGTTCTGAAAGCCGGAGGTGTCGGGCTTAAAGATCTCTCCAGATGCCGGGTAATAAAAATTATCGACCCCTATAATCTCATCATCCGATATGATGAGCGCTCCTGGCCGATAGAACACTGCTATTTTCACGGCCATATCGCTTCCATTGTCAAAACCGTCGATCGTATTGAGTGGACCCGCCTAACCTGAACATTTCATAAAAAAATCGAAAACACTTATAAGAAATCTATCCTTATTTTATCCAGCATCGAGTATTCAGTATCGAGTATCCTGCTCTATGCCGCAACAATGTTCGTTTTGAGATGATGTGATTCCGTTGTTTCCGCAAGTCCGTTTGAAGTGTAAAGTATCTCTATTTTCCTGATTCTTTTGACTTTTCGGGCAAGATAAGTTATTCTATAGGTTGAAAATCGATACGACAGTTCATTATGCAGGGGGACCAAGATGAAGATTCTGGGCGTTGATATCGGATTTGGGTTTACGAAAGCAACCAATGGAATGGATACGCTGATATTCAAATCCATTTTCGGTGATGCTTCGGATTTACAGTTCTGGATAGACTTCGGGGATCAGGCGCTCACCGATTCTTTTAATGTGACGATTGATGGAAAATCCTACTTTATCGGAAACCTTGCCGAACAGCAATCCAACGTCTTAAACTTCACCCTGGACCAGGAAAAGCTCATATCTGAATTTGTGAAAATCCTGGCGCTCACCGCTGCCGGTGTTTTCCTGAAAAAGGATGCGGAAATCAATGTCCCGATCAATATTGTATCGGGTCTACCCATCGGTCATTTCAAAAACAATTTTGAACGCTTTGATGAAATTCTGACCGGTCACCATAAAATAACCTATCACCAGTTCGACGGCATCCGGGTGGTTAAGGAAATCTACATCAATAAAATCCGTATGCTGCCGCAGCCTCTGGGCAGCATCTTAAACCTTCTCATGGACGACCACGGAAAAATCGTTAACGTTGATCTGGCCCGTCAGAAAATCGGTGTGGTCGACATCGGATTTCGAACGACAGATTTTTCAATCCTTGACAAATTGCGTTACATCGACCGCGGAAGCCGCACGATGGACACCGGCATTTCAAAGGCCTTCAGCATTATTTCCAACAAACTGCGTGAAAAATGCGGGGTTAACGTGCAACTCTATCGTTTGTACAAGGCGGCGGAAGCCGGCACGATAAAAATGAAGGGCCACGGGCTCAACTTTGTAAAAATCAGAGACCAGGTGTACAACCAGTTGGCCGGAAACATTGCCAATGACATTGATCGCTTATGGGCGGAAGACTGGGATATCGACACCATCATACTGACCGGCGGCGGCAGTATGGAACTTGCAAAATACTTGCAGCCTCTTATCGCAGGAAATGTAAGGCCGGTAATGAACAATATCGATGCCCGTTTGAACAATGTTCAGGGGTATTTAAAATACGGAAAACACATATGGGGTGAGGCTGAGCCGGAAGCGGAAATTGAACCGGAAACGTCATCGCCCGCTCCACCGCCGGAGCTGGAACCAATCGAAGAAATGGAGGAAGTCACGCCGCTGATGGATGATGATGCCCTGGAAGAAATCGAAGAACTTGTGGAAGAAAACTTTTCCGCTGAACGTAAAAATTAGCCAGACGGGTGCACCTGATCTCACCTGTCGACCGGCACCAGCATAATCTTACCTTCTTTCCTTTCAATTCTTAACCCGAACATGTGAAACGTTTCTTCGAGGGGGCGGCCGAAGAGAAAGTCCAGAATCTGCTCATCCAGCTGACCTCTTTCGACAACCAGTTTGCGCAGCTGGTTATCGTATTCTACGATTTCAAGGATCTGCCCGGCGATGGCATTGCTCTTTTCCTGTTTCAGCCGGGCAACCAACTGCCCGAGCTTTTCATAGCTGCAGCGTCGGTCATGCTCATCGATCAAATCCCAGAGTCCCTCCACTTCAGCCAACAGGTCTTTGCGCGTCAACCGGTTCTTTTCAAAAATATCTTCTAATTCCCGTGTGTCCCAGCATTTAAGAACCCGGCATTCCACGGGTCTGTTTTCGTATATCCGGCAGGCCGTCTCCTGTTCATCGTAATATATGCAGCACCAGGTTTCTCCGCGACCCTTTATCTTAATGATATCGGAGGTAACCGGAAGAAGTGCCCGGCGGATGTTATCATAGGCCAGCTCGCCCTGCCGAATTGTATAGATGAACTTTGTCGGGATAATCCCTTTTTCAATGAGCTGCTTATCTTCAATGTGAAAGGAGGGGCCTCCCTTTTTGCAGCACGTCCCGCAGCGCCGGCATTCAGAAATGGACTTTTCCTGACTCATATTCATTCAATTCACATTAATCGCACGGTTGAAGCACATTGACACGAAATCCATACTCTGCCATACTGCGACCGTCTGGTAAACAAATCAATTCACGTATCTTTTTGCCTTAACTGTTCATATTTTAATTGAAAAGATCAAACCATGGTTTCCAATTCATTGCCCTTACCACCCCACTTTAACCCCCGAAAAGTAGGTGAAGTGTGGAAAGTACCTTATCAAAAACGTGCGGAAGATGCTGAAGCCTGGAAAAAACAGCATCGGATACAGCCTGCCTCACAGGACAGATTCAGGATTTCGCTTCTGCTGGTCGATGTACAGAATACGTTCTGTATCCCGGAATTCGAACTGTATGTCGGTGGAACTTCAGGCACAGGCGCTGTCGATGACAACCGAAGGCTATGTGATTTCATATATCGCAATCTCGATGTTGTGACTGAAATATGCCCGACAATGGACACCCATCAGGCTGTGCAGATTTTCCACAGTATCTTTTTGATCAACGACAGGGGAGAACACCCACCACCTTACACAAGTGTCACCCGGGAGGATATTGAACAGGGTGTATGGAAATTCAACAGCGAATTATCATCCGACCTGCAAATTGACACTGCTTACGGGCAAGAATATTTACGCCACTATACCCGCAAATTGAAGGAAGGCGACAAGTATGACCTGACCATCTGGCCCTATCATGCTATGCTGGGCGGGATAGGGCATGCGCTTGTTTCCGCCGTTGAGGAAGCGATCTTCTTCCACAGCCTCGCTCGCTACAGCCAGCCCGATTTTCAGGTTAAAGGAAGTAATCCTCTTACCGAGAATTACTCGGTTCTCAGCCCCGAGGTGTTGGCGGGCCCAAAAGGGGACCTGATCGCTGAAAAAAATGTCAAGTTTATTCAAAAACTCCTGAACTTTGATGCTGTTATTATTGCCGGCCAGGCGAAAAGCCACTGTGTTGCCTGGACGATCGAAGACCTGCTGAATGAAATCTATGTGTCCGATAAAAAGCTCGCAGAGAAAGTTTATCTTCTTGAAGATTGCTCCTCTCCCGTAGTTATTCCCGGGGTGATTGATTATACAAAGCAGGCAAACGAAGCTTTTCAGAAATTCGCTGATGCGGGAATGCGCCTTGTCCGCTCAACCGATCCAATCGGAAGCTGGCCCGGTATCAACATATAATAGCAGTTCTAAAATTTCTAATACACCTTTCTGCGTGAAAAGCCTCTGCCGAGCACATTGAATGTGTTTTCGGTGATGACAAAAGCATCCGGATCAATGGTAAATACGGTCTCTTCCAGTCGTTTCAGCTGATAATTATGTATCACTGTTAGGATTATTTTTTTTCGATCACCGGTGTAGGTGCCGCTGCCGTCAAGAAAGGTCGCCCCGCGATTGAGTTTTTCGTGAATTGCCTTTGCAATGGAATTGAATTTTTCCGAGATAACCATTACCATTTTTCGTTGGTTGAACATCGTTAGAACATATTCCAGAACGTATGAAATTACAAAAATTAGGGCAAGAGAGTAAAGAACCGGTTCCAATTTCAGAATGCCAAAGCTGAAAGTAAAAAGGATTATATTGAAAGCAAAGTAGTAGCTGCCCATGCGGATACTAAGCTTCTGGTTCAGGATGATGGCAACAATGTCGTTTCCGCCGAGGGAGCCCAGAGAGCGCAACGTAATCCCGGCACCAGCCCCCATTATAGTTCCACCGGCAAGAATAGCCAGAAATGGATCCCGCACAGGGATCTGGAAAGTTATCAGCTCCATTGCGAGAGACAGCGCAACCATGCCATAAAGACTGTAAAAAAAGAAACGCTTGCTGATGTACAACCAGCCGAATATAAACATCGGAATGTTAATAATAAAATACCAGATCCCGGGAGACAGCTTACCGGAAAAATAATATAACAGTAAAGCGACACCGGATATACCTCCCGTAATGAAGCCATTCGGTAAGGCTATGGCTTTCAAACCGATTCCGAAAATAAGTGCTCCTACAGTTATCAGAAACAAATTCCAGGGAATGCTAAAAGTATATTTATAAAATTTCGCTAACATTTTTTACTCCATAAAAAATATAACACAGGTTAACAATAAAAAACAGCGTCCCTCTGTCCTGGATATTTCATGAAATATTCAGGCTATAGGGCCTCGGCGATAGCTGCAAAATGTCAACTATCAGCAAAAAATCGGCGTAATCGTATATAATGGTTCCACCAGCAGGTCAAGTCCAATAATCAGAAATGGTGAGGGTTTTTATTGACGAAATTTAAAGAATTGTTTAAGCCATTTATGAGCATATACTCAATTTTATACCATTGATAGTTTTGTCAAATTAGAAAAACACAAAATGAAAGGGGGTCCTTATGGCTGAAGAAGTGGATGTCGGCTGTGCCAGGCCCACAGGTGGTCCGGTCGATGAAGCCATCGAAACCGAGAAATTAGAAAGCCAAATCAGCACAAAGGAGGAACCGGCGATGATAAAAGTTGGTAAAAAAGCTCCGGATTTTTCAGCACCGGGCTATCAACAGGGAAAATTTATATCCGTTAAATTATCAGAATATTTAGGCAACTGGGTGCTTCTGTGCTTTTACCCCGGTGACTTTACCTTTGTGTGAGCGACGGAAATTTCGGCAGTTGCCGAAAAATATGCCGAGTTTCAGAAGCTGGGTGTAGAAATCCTTTCCATGAGTATCGACAGCGTCTTCGTTCATAAAATGTGGGATGATAATGAGCTTTCAAAAATGGTAAAAGGAGGAGTCCCCTTTCCCATGCTATCGGACACCGGCGGGAAAGTCGGTACGGCCTTCGGTATCTATGATGTAGATGCAGGGGTGGAGACCCGTGGCAGATTTATTATCGATCCGGATGGCGTAGTTCAGGGCTATGAAGTTCTCACGCCTCCGGTTGGCAGAAATGTGGCTGAATCGATCCGGCAGGTCCAGGCGTTTCAGCTTGTACGGGAGAGTGAGGGCAAAGAAGCAACCCCCTCCGGATGGAAACCGGGCAAACTCACTCTGAAACCAGGCCCGGATCTGGTCGGAAAGGTTTGGGA
>DAOVBC010000254.1 GCA_030670715.1 Deltaproteobacteria bacterium
TTACGGTTCATTTGAGCTGTGCGAGCCTGTCTCTGGCCTATCAAAAAATTACAAAAGAGGAGTTAAAAGAACTTCTTAACAGCGATAAGGTTGTCATACTGGACGTTCGCGAAACCAAGGACTGGCAGTCCAGCGATTACAAAATTGAAAATGCAGTCAGAATCGACCCCCACAGTACCAAATTAGCAGATCTTCCTTTTTCAAAAGATATAACCCTTGTCCTGTACTGAGCCTGACCGAATGAGCGCACAAGTGCCCGGGTGGCACAGAAACTGGTTGAAAAAGGATATAAGAATGTCTTTGTTCTTGCAGGAGGATGGAACGAATGGTATAAAAATGGTTTTCCGGTAGAAGGAAAATAAACGCCTGGTATCTCTAACTGTAGAAGTTCCGTGAAGCTTAAATATGTTGTTTAAACTTTTTCTTGCATTTACCCTCATTCCGGTGGCGGAAATATATCTGCTGATTAAAGTCGGCAATAATATCGGCGCCTTTAACACCGTCGTTCTTGTCATTGCCACCGCATTTGCCGGGGCTTATCTGGCCCGCCTGCAGGGCACGCAGACCATGTATCGGGTTCGCGCCAGCCTTGAACAAGGCCTGATGCCCGCGGAAGCAATGCTGGATGCTCTGCTTATTTTCGTTGCCGGTATTGTACTTCTCACCCCCGGATTTCTCACAGATGCCATGGGGCTTCTGCTTTTGATACCGGAGACGCGTTTCCTGTTTAAACGCTACTTGAGGCGTAAATTCGATCGGTGGATTCAGGACCAGAATATCCATATCAACCACCAACCTTAATAACGGCAAGAATACGATTCCAAAGGGATCGGATTTGAATTGCCACCTCACAAAGAACCGGGTGGTGCGGGCATTAAGATTGCCTAAAATGCGCTAAAATGCCTAAAGTGCCTAAAATTAGGGTATAGAACCTGCCACTCTTATTGAACTGACATCAATGACTGCTGAAATAAAACCCGATTATTCTTCGCTGGACCGGCAACAGGTGCTGAGTGTACTCTTCCATCCCCGACCGGAGATGCACGACTCTCCTGCCCATCCTCCTTCCTGCGACATCATGATTCCAGTCGCCGAAGATGTAAAAATCGGCGCCCGATTTCACCTGAGTAACAAATCAGGGGCCAATATCCTTTTTTTTCACGGTAACGGTGAGATTGTTGCCGACTATCATGATCTGGGACCGCTGTACAACCGGGCGGATATTAATTTTCTGGCTGTGGATTATCGCGGATACGGGCGCTCGGGCGGCCGGCCGACGGTTTCGGCCATGATGCAGGATTGCCATACGATTTTCGAATTTACCAGCAGCTGGCTGAAAGAAAATTCTTATACCGGACCGATAATTGTTATGGGCAGGTCTCTGGGCAGCGCATCTGCACTTGAACTTGCAAGCAGCTGCGGGGATAAAATTGGTGCTCTTGCCATTGAGAGCGGGTTTGCTTACGCCGGTCCATTGCTGCAGCTTTTAGGTATCGCGCCGGATACCATCGGCTTTGATGAGCAGGCGGGATTTAGAAATATCGACAAAATCAGCACCTATAATAAACCGGTGCTGATTATTCACGCAGAATTCGACCACATCATACCGTACGCTGAGGGGCTGGCTCTGTTTGAGGCATGTCCTTCTGAAACGAAAACAATGCTCACCATCTCCGGGGCCAACCACAATGATATTTTTATGCGAGGGTTTCAGGAATACCTCCAAGCGGTGAAAAAACTTACCGAACAAGTCACCGCTTAAATTCAGAGACCGCTTTCTTCCAGTCTTTTAATGTATCCCCCGCGCCTAAAATATTCTCGATACTCTCCGCGGTGCTTTGTTAATATAAATTTTAAATACTGTATGTTTCTTTCCATCGCAACGGCATACAGGTCCGAATCAATATTCCAGCGTGCTTTGAAGTGATGAACCAGATGACGGTGCACACCGCCGAGTTCATTGTTGAGCCGCTTGCAGGTGAGCACATAAAAGTCGATTGTCTTTTCCAGCAATTCTATCTCGCCGGCGTAAAGATCGATGCCGCCTTCTTTAAACTCCTTATATAAAAATGGAAGTTTCTCCAGATACGTTCGATCGGCCATCTGGCCCAGCAGATCGGCCGCCCCCAGGATTTTCCCCAGTAACTCAATTTCTTTTGACTGGAATCGGATTTCGGCAAGTTTCGTCTGAAGTCCCGTACAGTGAAGGATATCGCTACAGCGTGAAAAATCATCTCTGGAGAAATGGTGCGTGCGGAAGTATTGATCCATAAAGGCAATACTTCGCTCGATGTGGGTAAGGGTATATTTTGCGCCGGTACCGCTCTGATCTTTTATATCCTGGATATATCCGGAATCATGAAGCAGCGCACTGATAATTCCCAGTGCAACGTTTTTCTCGCCGAGGGTTTCACCGGCGAGGACCGCCCCGTGCATCAGTCGAACTGCGGCCAGCATTGCGTCGGTGGTGTGTTTCAGATCGTGATATCCGGTAACACATTCCCGATAGCCAGGATATTTACCGCTGAAGAGCAATAAAACGTCCTCGAAAATGTTGTTCAACGGGCTAATATCAAAACGCGGATACATCATTGAAACAATGGTTTTTACTTCATCGAAAACCGAATGCGGTTTTTCCATGTCGACAAGCTGTGACAGTTGAATCGTATCTTCGCGCATCGTCTCCACCATTCTTCGCCGAAACTTTCAAGAAAAAACAAAAGCACTGTAATTAATACACAAGTTGCGCTCTTTGTTCTCGCAAAGAATCCCCTGTCGCTAAGGCCTGCAATATTAAATCAGATGTGAATCGGGTTGCGCAGGGTATTTTCTGGAAGCCGATATGTTGCTCGATTGCACCTTTATTTCGCAGTGGTCCCATATGGAGGATGAATTGCACGCTATTAATGAACTTAACCAACCTTTGGCCTCATCCTCCATATGGGACCACGCACCCTGCGGTACAAATTTATATCGGCTGTAAGAAAATGGCCTGCGTGGCCCGGTTCACACCTTCGATTGGACTCAACGTATCTCTGTTCAAGGCTCCATCTCGGAAAAGGTGTGCCAAGCTTCGATAAGTACTTAATATTTCATGAACATATCAAACTCATGCCAAAATTCTTGACGAATCGGATCGGTTTCCATCAGGACTTCATGCAAGGCACCTTCAATAACCCTGAGACGGCAGTCAGGCATTCTTGAGCAAACGCTTTTCATAGCACCTGCACAGACCACCCGGTCTTTTCCGGCACCGACAATCAGCACCGGCGTTTTGATCCTATCCACGTAACCCGGTCGCCGGAGCAGTGATATCGATTTAAGTGTTGCCGCCAGCCATCCGAATGTCAGACCACCCAAAGCCAGGTCGGGGTTGTCGTCCAAGGCAATTCTTTCAACCCTGTACCTCTCCGGATCCGAGGTTAACGGGTTTCCCTCGAAAGTTCTTTGCAACGGATTTTTGTGTTTAGCCCCCGGAACATAAGCATCAGCGAATCCAGTGTTAACAGCCAACCGGGTTAGAATTTCAATCAGCCATTTTGGGTAAGGAGAAGGTATAATATCAATCAACGGTGCCACCAGAACGGCCTTGTATACAACTTTCGGATGGTCATGCATAAAGCGCAGAGCAATGTGGGCGCCCATCGAATGAGCCAGAAAGACTATCGGCCGCACGGCATTCGGCTTCACGATTTGATTAATAAAGTCCCCCAGGTCCTGCAAATAACGATCATAATTTTTTATGTGCCCTTTGAGCCTGTCCGGCAGCAGTCTTTTCGACATCCCCTGCCCGCGCCAGTCAAAACTGTACACGTCAAACTCTTTGCGTTGCAGATCACCGATGGTTTCACCATATTTTTCCAGAAATTCTCTCCGTCCGTTCAACAAAACTACAGATCCGCGCAAATTGCCGCCAACACGGCGCCAAATTCCGAAGCGGATGGACGCACCATCTCCGGTCATAAAAAAGCCGGGAGTATCATCTGAAGTGTTTTTTTTCCGGCGTGGATTTGACGACATTTTATTAACTTTCATGAAATATTGGGGTTAAGCTCTTCTATCCAGGCTAGGGCTGCACATGATTTTCTAAATAAGACGAAATGGTCAACAGTACTTCTTCACGGAGATGGCGACTTTCGTTGAGCAATTGATGCCGGCCGTCTTCAATCCATTTTACTGTTAGAGAATCACATTTTTCCTTTAACAGTCTTATATTATACCGCCAATCCACAACACTGTCA
>DAOVBC010000049.1 GCA_030670715.1 Deltaproteobacteria bacterium
GGAAAGGGGTTCAAGGTTCAGCGTTCAAAGTTCCGGGTTAACTTCACCGTCAACGTTAAGCGTTCTGGGTTCCGAACTATGGGTTTAACCTTTGAACCTATGAACGCTGAACCTTGAACCTTCGTAGATTATTCACCCCTCCGGTCACTCGTGATATGGGCGTAAGCACTGTGGTTGTGGATGGACTCAAAATTCTCGGCACTAACGGAATACCAGGTAATATTGTCATCCATTTTCAACTGCACGGCAATGTCCCTCACAATATCTTCAACGAATTTAGGATTGGCAAAGCCGCGCTCAGTGACGCACTTTTCATCGATCCGCTTTAAGACTGAATAAACATCACACGACGCCGAATCCTCAACGAGCCTTATCACGTCTTCAATCCAGATAAATTTATTGAACCGGATGCACACTTTGACCTGGCCGCGCTGATTGTGTGCACCCCAATCGCTGATTTCTTTTGAACAGGGACAAACCGAGGAAATCGGCACCGTGACTTCAACCACCAGATCAACCCTCCCTGCCGGATCGCTCGATCCCTGAAACCGGCAGGCATAGTCCATCAATCCTGGAGATTCGCTGACGGGCGCATTTTTCTCAATAAAGTAGGGGAAAGAGACTTCAATGTGGGAGGATGCTGCATTGAGGTGTTTTTTCATCTGCTCCAGCACATCCGATATCTTTTTTAAGGAGACCTCGGGGCGGAAAAGATGGAGAATTTCTACAAAACGGCTCATATGAGTGCCCTTGTTTTTATGGGGCAAATCCACATACATGTTAATGTTGGCAACGGTATGCTGGGAGCCTTTTTGCCGATCGAGGACCGTAATCGGATACTGAAGATTCTTTATCCCGACTTTATCGATGGAAATATTGCGGTTGTCTTTATCATTTTGAATGTCTCGCATTTTGCCCCGGTACCCGATTCGGGCTTTGAAACGATTTCTAAGTTAATAAATATTCCGGTTTCACATGCCTCATAGACCTGAAAATATTGCCTTTAATTTTATCGTTGCTTTTATAAAGCTGTTTAAGCAGCAGCTTGATCTCTCGGCGTTTTGACGCATTTGCACTGGGGCACGGGTTAATGAATCCGGGAAAGCCCTGTTCCCTTGCGAACCGCTCGATCACTTCCTCATCCACAAAAGCAAGCGGTCGAATAACGGTAAACAGCCCCTTGAAGAAAATCTGAGACGGCAGCATTGTGCTGATTTCCCCTGCATAGCAGATGTTCATGAACAAAGTTTCAATTATATCGTCTTTGTGATGACCGAGCGCCACCTTGTTACAGCCGAGTTCATCGGCAATTTCAAACAGACGTTTGCGCCGATTCCAGGAACACAGAAAGCAGGGATTTTCACGATTTTCAGCACTGTGCGCCTTCAGCCCGTAATCGGTATGTTCAATCCTGAAATTATATCCGGCCTCACGGCAATAGGCCTCGAGAGACTTACCAAATCCGCCCTCAAATCCGGGATCAATGTAAAGGGCGAACAGCTCATAATTTATTGGGATCCGGGGCAGCCGCTCGGTCAGAATCCACATCAGGCTCAGGCTGTCCTTGCCGCCGGAAAGTCCGACAAGAACCCGGTCCCCGTCAGCGATCATATTATAGCGGTGGAGGGCTTTGCCCACGAGCCGGTTCAATGTTTTAAATGTGTTACTTCGTACCGGCGACATTGTGTAAGGCATCCTATTGTCGTATCCCGGAAACAGGTTGTAAAACTGCCTCAGGCCATGGGGTTTTCTGACCGGCCACTTGTTAAACGTCTTCCTGGGCCAGTACACTGGCTCGGAGAGTCCGGCTTTGATTAGCCCTTTCAAAGAGGGTCATGTGCTGCGGATAGTGCTGAATGCAGAATCTATTCTTCGGCCGTCTCTTTTTCTGTTGCTTCTTCGACGGGTTCGGTCTCTTCGATCAGCGGCGTTTCTCCTTCCTGCTGTAATCTAACTTTACCGGCTGCTATTTCCCGCAGCGAAATGACGATATCTTCATTTTTGGGTGAGCTCACCAGATATTCCGATCCCTCGCGGATCTGACGAACCCGTTTTGCCACCATGTTGACCAGCATGAATCGATTGGGTACTTTTGTCAGACAATCCTCTACTGTAATCCGTGCCACAGTTAATCCTCCATTTGTTGAATCGGGGGGTCTCTTCCTTCCCCGTTAAACCTGAATTTATAATATTTCAACCAGCTCGTAGCTGCGTGTTCCTCCCGGGGCTGTCAGTACTAACTCGTCCCCCGGTTTTTTTCCGATGATTGCTTTTCCGAGGGGTGAAGATATGGAAATACGGCCTTTTTCTATGTTCGATTCGTCCGGTCCGACGAGCTGATACTCGACATCTTCACCGGTATCAATATTTTCGAGAACCACCCGACTGCCGAATACGGCATGGTCCCTTCTGAGTTTGTCGGGATCGATGATATCTGCGTTGGCCAGTTTATATTCCAGTTCTCCGATCCGTCCTTCAAGAAAGCTCTGTCGATCCTTGGCTGCCGTAAATTCGGCATTTTCAGAAAGATCTCCGTGGGCACGGGCTTCTTCAATTGCTTTGATATTCTCCGGGCGCTCCACTCTTTTGAGTCTTTCCAACTCATTTTTCATTTCGGCATAGCCTTCCCTGGTCAGCGGTATCTTATCCACTATTATTCAACTCCTTGGTATTGATTTTTCAATATTTCCAGCCGGGATTAAATTTGTATAACATAATACCCTGAAATTCTTATTCAACCCCGCTTTATAAATATTCTTTTGCCAGTACCTCGGCAATCTGCACCGTATTGGTTGCCGCCCCTTTGCGGATATTATCAGCTACAATCCACAAATTAATCCCGTTAGGGATCGATTCATCCTGCCGGATACGTCCCACCAGTGTCAGGTCCTGACCGGCGGCATCCGTTGCCAGAGGATAAATGTTATTTTGGGGGTCATCCAGAATTCCCACACCGGGTGATGCTTTAAGAAGCGTCCTCGTCTCATCCGCTGTTATCGGTTCTTTTGTTTCAATATTTACAGATTCCGAGTGGCCGAAAAAAACGGGGACCCTTACGGTTGTTGCTGTAACGCCAATGGTATTGTCTTCCAGTATCTTACGGGTTTCGTTGACCATCTTCATTTCTTCTTTGGTGTAGCCGTTATCCTGAAACACGTCGATGTGGGGCAGGCAGTTGAAGGCGATCCGGTGCGGATAAACCGCATTCTTATAATCGAGAAAATTGATCATGGCCCGGGTCTGATCAAAAAGTTCGTCAATCGCTTTTTTTCCGGTGCCGGATACTGCCTGGTAGGTTGACACCACGATCCGTTTAATGCCGAATTTTTTATGAATCGGATTCAAGGCAACCACCATCTGGATTGTGGAACAGTTCGGATTTGCTATAATCCCCTTTACAGTGTATCCGGCTATGGCGTGGGGGTTCACTTCAGGTACCACCAGCGGTACGTCTGGATCCATGCGCCAGGCACTGGAGTTGTCCACCACAATGCATCCGTCTTCGGCTGCAATCGGTGCGAATTTTTGACTGGTTCCGCCCCCGGCGGAGAAAAGCGCAATATCTACACCCTTAAACGAGGTTTCGGTCAATTCCTCTACTGGGATCAAGTCACCCCTGAAACGCAGTTCGCGCCCGACCGAACGACGCGAAGCCAGCATTTTAATCGATTTTACCGGAAAATTCCTTTCTTCCAGGCATGCGATCATTTGATTGCCGACGGCACCTGTGGCACCCGCAACCGCCAGGTTTATTTTTTTCTCGCTCATTGAAACCACACCTTATTAGTAAAAAATCCGGGTCAAAGTACCCGGCTTTGATTAACCCCCTGGGTGATATTACGACACTATGCTTTCATCAAACCGATACAATATTCACGATACAGGCTACACGGCAAAAGCCAATCGTCGACGGCAATCAAAGGTTCTTGTATCCTGCATCCTGCATCCTGCATCTTTTATCCTGCATCCTGTATCTTGTATCGAATTCATTTTTCGCCTGTTGCGCCTTCCACGATACTCAAAGGCAACTCTTGATCACCGTTCAATGGAATGGGTTACGGCGTTGTTCCGTGCTTGTCTGTATTGCGGGATTCGGGTTTCTTTGCCTTAATCTTCTGATAACGAAATATAGCGGTGAAGGGTCCCGACAGGACATAGAAAAACCCGATAGAAAACAAGGCGATGGACGGTTGTGCGGCAATAAATATCAATACCAAAATGGCGGCCACAAGCATATTAAAGTTTACCCTGTGAAATAATTCCGCCTTTTTGAAACTATTATATTTAATATTGCTGACCATTAAAAAAGCAAGCGCATACAGCATTAAAAGCATCAGTAACCGGTGGCTCTCAACGGCCAGGCCGAACTTGTGCCAGAGTAAAATTGTGGCGGCTGTCATGCATGCAGCGGCCGGTATCGGAAGCCCCACAAAATGATTACTGCTTATTTTACCCGTCTGGGTATTAAACCGCGCCAGGCGCAGGGCACCGCATGCCAAGAACAGGAAAGCAGCCAGCCAGCCGAATCGCCCCAGCGGTTTCAGCGCCCACAGATACATCATTAAACCGGGTGCCAGACCGAAAGAGATCAGGTCGGCCAGGGAATCGTATTCAATACCAAATTTGCTTGTGGTGTTGGTCGCCCGCGCAATTTTACCATCCAGCAGGTCAAAGACAGCAGCAATGTAAATCGCAAAGGCCGCGGGCACAAATTTGCCGTTTATGGATGCGATCACGGCAAAAAATCCGAAAAATAAGTTCATTGATGTAAAAATATTCGGCAGGACATATATTCCGCGGCGCAGACGCTCTTTTTCAAATTTTTTCATTGTTCTCATGTAAGCACTCCCAACACCGAGGTCCCGGCCCTGACGACATCGCCCACCGCCACTTTGACATCTGAATCCGTCGGCAGATAAACGTCTAGCCGGGAACCGAAACAAATCATTCCGAATCTCTGGCCACGGATGACGGTATCGCCCTCCTGCAGTTTACAGATAATGCGACGGGCCACCAGACCCGCAATCTGAACAAAGGTAATTTTTTTACCGTCTTCGGTCTCAAGGAACACAGCGTTTCGTTCATTATCACTTGACGCCTTGTCAAGATTGGCGGCAAAAAACTTACCCGGGTGATAAACTACTTGCTTGACGATGCCCTCATGTGGAATGCGGTTAACATGCACATTGAACACCGACATGAAAATGCTGATCTTTTTACAATCGCCGTCATAGCAGGAATTGCTGACCGCTGATTCTACCCCGATTACCTTACCGTCAGCCGGAGAAACCACAGCTCCCGGGGCGTCGGGGGTCACGCGATCCGGATCTCTGAAAAAATAGGTAATAAAAATAGTGGCGATTATTCCGGTTAACGCCAGCACTGTAAGCCCGAGCAAGGCTAAAACGGCCGTTATAAAAGCACTGACAACAATAAGAGGATAACCGGGTTTCGCCACCGGAAAAGCGGTCTGACTCGGCGGTTCAGACCGGACGAATTTGTTCATGAAAAATCCCTGTATATAACGTAATGCGCTCACTGAAATTGTGCAAGCGCACATATTTTGATATCAAGAATAAATTAAATTGTCAATGAATACTGGAAATTCTGTCACATGCGCCCCATATGGTTATGTTATTTCGAATGAGTATCTTAATCATGGAAGATAGGAGCATCATTTTCTTTGCCGGTTCAGTTCTGCATCCGATTTACGCAAATACGTCGGCACGAGAGATTCGATTTCATCGATATCCCCGGTGGCTATTCGTCTTTGTCCGAGCAAGGCAACAGTGGCACCGCGAATAATATGCTGCCCGGACGGCGCAAAATACGCCTGGTTCCCCAGCTTCTCAATAATATTTTGACGATACACAATCGCACCATTTCCAATAAAAACACATGGTTCTTGAATTTCACTCAGGATATTTTGTGGCAGTGCAGCCTGTGCTTCATGCTGGGCAAGCAGCCGATTCTGTTCAAATCGGTAGCTGGCGAAATAGACCTCCCCCCGACGGGCGTCAATCATCGGGCAGACAAGAAGGTCGAAGGTGCCGGATTGCACGGCCAGTGATTCCAGCGTTGGCACGCCGACCACCGGTCGGCCGGACGCCACGGCCAGCCCTTTCACTGTACTCATTCCGATTCGCAGCCCCGTAAAAGACCCCGGCCCTTTAGTGACGGCAAAACCGTCTATTTCAGGCAATGAAATTCCCGCCAGACGGATTACCTGCCGAATCAAAACGGTCAGATGCCTGGAATGGGTTTGACCGTTGTCGATGGTCATCTCTGCCAGCAGTTCTTCATCGTCAGCGACGGCAACACTGCAGCTGGTGGTGGATGTATCTACAGCGAGAATCTTCATCGGTTCTTGGCATTTGAGGGGAATACGGTTTTGATGCTATTGTTTCCGGTTGCTTTTTTTCCCGATCCTTTTTCCGGCAGATGGCCCCTTTTCCAGCGAGAGCTTTAGAACTTCATCCATCTCCTGAACCGGAATGTACTTGATTTTACGTTGAATATTCCGGGGTATTTCGGTCAGATCTTTTTTATTTTTAGTGGGAATGATAATTTTGTGAATTCCGGCCCTCAGCGCACCGAGGGATTTTTCCTTCAGTCCCCCGACAGGCAGGACTCTCCCCCTGAGCGTTATCTCACCGGTCATGGCTACATCGCTGCGAACCGGATTTCCGGTTGCCGATGAAATCAGTGCCGTGGCCATGGCAATCCCGGCCGACGGACCATCTTTTGGAATCGCCCCGGCCGGTACATGGATATGGATGTCAACGCTGTCAAAAACTTTCGCCTGCCCGCCGTAGGCCTGAATGTTTGCCCGGGAATAGCTCACAGCTGCCCGGGCGGACTCCTGCATCACATCTCCGAGCTGTCCGGTGATGATCAGTTCGCCCTTGCCTCTGATCAAAGAGGCTTCGACATACATCACCTCACCACCGGCCTGTGTCCAGGCCAGCCCCGTAGACAGGCCGATCTGGTTGTGTTCCCGGTCCATTTCAGGGTAAAATTTGGCAACGCCTAAATATTTGTGCAGGTTGTTGCGGTTGATTTTAAAGGGTCCCTTCTCCCCTTCCGCAATTTTTCGAGCCACCTTGCGGCAGATCGACCCGATCTCCCGCTCAAGATTTCTCAATCCGGCCTCTGAGGTATATTCGGTGATGATCAAGGCCAGCGCACCGGGGCTGATGGCGAAATTTTTCGCAGCGAGGCCGTTTTCACTGACTTGTCTCGTAATCAGGTGCCGGCGGGCGATGACTTTCTTTTCGTCTTCCGTATATCCTGGCAGTGTAATAATTTCCATTCTATCCAGCAGGGCTGACGGGATCGTGTCGGTTATATTGGCCGTCAGTATAAACATCACCTGGGAGAGATCGAAGGACAGATTCAGGTAATGATCGCTGAATTCGGCATTCTGCTCCGGGTCGAGGGCTTCCAGCAAAGCCGAGGACGGGTCTCCGCGAAAATCCGCCCCCAGTTTATCGATTTCATCCATCATAAAGACCGGATTTCGGCTGCCGCACTGTTTCAAACCCTGAAGTATGCGTCCGGGCAAGGCACCGATATACGTGCGGCGGTGTCCCCTGATTTCGGCTTCATCGCGAATTCCCCCCAGGGAAATGCGAATAAATTTACGATTGAGCGCACCTGCGATGGCCTGGCCCAGAGACGTCTTCCCAACACCGGGCGGTCCGACAAAACACAGAATCGGCCCTTTCATTTTTGGATTCAGCTTGCGTACACTCAAATATTCCAGAATACGGTCTTTTATTTTTTTCAACCCGTAATGGTCTTTATCCAAAGCGCTTTTTGCGGTTTTAATGTCGATGACTTCTTTGGTTTTTTTGCTCCATGGCATTTCCACCAGCCAGTCCAGGTAAGTTCTAACCACAGCTGATTCGGCAGAGTCCGGATGCATCTGATCAAGCCGCCGCAGCTGTTTGCGGGCTTCTTTGCCCGCCTCTTTTGACATTCTGGCCCGTTTTATTTTCTTGCGGTATTCTTCGATTTCCTGGGCGCGGTCATCCTGTTCTCCCAGTTCCTTGTGGATCGCCCTGACCTGTTCCCTGAGGAAATAGTCCCGCTGGTTTTTAAATATTTCGTCCTTGACTTCCGACTGAATTTTGGCCTGCATCGTTGAGAGATCGACTTCCCGAGAAAGCAGGCTGTTCACCTTTTGAAGACGTTGGACGGGATCAATGATTTCAAGAAGTTCCTGGGCTTCATCGATTTTTAATTTGAGATTGGAAGCCACAAGGTCTGCCAACTTTCCGGGGTCTTCAACGCTGTCCAGAACGGTGGTGACATCTGCGGACATCTCGCCCCGTAAAGCGAGTATTTTTTCTGAATATTCGCGCACATTTCGCATCAGGGCTTTAACTTCAAGATCGACCTCCCCGGCAGGCGACTCATCGATGGTTTCAATTTTCACCCGGTAATACAGCTTCTTCCCGGTATAGCGAACAATTCTGGCTTTGGTTATTCCCTGAACCAGAGTTTTCACCCGGCCGTCCGGCAGCTTCAGCATACGGAGCACCCGACCGACGGTCCCTACCCGATAGATGTCACCCGTTTCAGGATTCTCGATGGCAGGGTCCTTCTGCGTTGCTAGAAACAAAAATCCGTCCTTGTTTACAGACTCTTCTACAGCGTGTAACGATTTTTCACGGCCTACAAACAGCGGCAAAAGCATATCGGTGAATATAACAATATCGCGTACCGGCATCATGGGAAGTGTCAGAGGTATGTCCGTAATTACCTCGTCTTCTTCAATAATGCTGATGAGATCATCTTTATCCGTTTCGGCCATTATCACTCCTGCTCGGGGAATTGGCTTGCCCAAAATCTATTGCCTGTAATTTACTGAACAGTCAGGCGAGAATTCCGTAAGTTCACAGAATAAGATAACTATTATATAGCATTATTTCTCTTTTACAATATCAACCTTGATTTTTTTACCCAACCCCTCTAAACTTATTGATTCACATTTTCCATAACATATTCAAGTTAAAGGGGTTGAATGAAACATGGATTTGCTGCAAATTGGAATAATCACATTCGCGTTCGGACTGTGTGTGGGCAGCTTTCTGAATGTTTGTATTTACCGGATACCAGCTTCCAAATCAATTGTTTACCCAGGATCAACGTGCCCTCGCTGCGCCACAGCGATTCGTTTCTACGACAATATCCCGCTAATCAGTTACCTTCTGCTGGCAGGGAAATGCCGACACTGCAAGGCTAAAATATCGGTTCGATATCCCCTGGTTGAATTATTGGGCGGACTTTTTGCACTGTGTGTCTTTCTCAAATTTGGTCTGACGATTGAAGCGCTGATTTATTATGCGTTTATTGCCGTTCTTCTGTCGATTACATTCATCGATATAGATCACCGAATCATACCGGATGTCATTTCTATACCTGGAATCGTAGTGTTTTTTCTGGCCGCTTTTGCCATACCGACGCTGACCTGGAAGGAATCACTGTTGGGTGTGCTGGTTGGCGGTGGTAGTCTTTTTTTGGTGGCCTGGGTATATCATCTGTTAACCAAAAAAGAAGGTATGGGTGGAGGAGACATCAAGCTTCTGGCCATGATCGGCGCATTGATCGGCTGGAAAGGCGTATTGTTTTCAATCTTTGTGTCATCTGCCACCGGCACAATTGTGGGGCTTGCCGCCATGCTCGCCACGCGCCAGAACATGAAACTGGCCGTGCCGTTCGGGCCCTTTCTCGCGGTCGGCGCAATTACCTATATCTTTTTCGGCCCGGAGCTTATTCACTGGTATTTTAATATGATGATTGTATGAGACTTGCCGTAATAACAGACATCCATGGCAACTGGGACGCGCTCGTAAACGTTCTACAGGATATTGACCACAGCGGAGTCGATAAAATCTTCTGCCTTGGTGATAATATCGGCTATGGTCCCGAATCGGATCGGGTCATCCAAACCCTGCGAGATCGTGAGATCCCCTCAATTCTGGGCAATCATGAACTGGCCGTAATAAACCGCGAATACCTTGCCTGGTTCAATCCAATGGCACGAAAATCGCTGGAAAAAACCATCGAAATGCTGTCCGATAATACCCTGTCGTATCTCTCAGACTTAGAGCGCGTCCTTGTCCACGGCGAATACCGTTTCGTTCATGGTTTCCCGCCGGACTCGCCCTCGACCTACCGATACGAGGTGCCGGATTATAAAAAGCGGCGGATTTTCGAAACAATGGAAGAAAAAATTTGTTTTATCGGGCACACCCACGATCTGAATCTCATTGCATACAACGGAGAAACGCTTACAAGTGAATTACTGGTAAAAGGCCCCTCCATACTTTCCTTTGAGAATCGTTATATCATCAGCGCCGGCAGTGTCGGTCAGCCCCGGGACGGTAACAATAACGCTAAATATGTGATCCGGGATGAATCCGCAGGGACGATTGAGGTACGATATATTCCCTACGATATCACCTCAGTAGCCGAAAAAATTCTAGCTGCCGGCTTTCCCGGAATTCACGCCAGGCGACTGCTGTGAAGATTGCGGAAACGATTAGCCTGAAATATCCAGGTTAGGCACGGGGCGGGCGTGGCTGCCTAAAATTTGCTTTACATGGTTTTTTATTTCCAGTAAGGGATAACTCATTTGTAACCTGAATTTTTCATAAGAAAATGAAAACCCTTTGATAAGTTTCATCATTGCTGACGACCCGAACGCGTGAAATATCCGAATTAACAGCGTCCGTTGAGACTGTTCCATACTTCCAACCGTTCAATCCGCCCCCGTAGCTCAGTGGATAGAGCATTGGATTCCTAATCCATGTGCCGCAAGTTCGATTCTTGCCGGGGGCACTTCAATAAATAACGCCTTTCGAAACCGAGTCTGAATGCTTTATTAGTTTGATATAAACCCACCGCTTTTAGCGGTGGACCCGGAAAGGTTCTGCCGATCCGGGGAGAAAGCAGC
>DAOVBC010000064.1 GCA_030670715.1 Deltaproteobacteria bacterium
ATTTACCCCGATTAAATGGTCTTCGCCCCAGTTAAATGTACTTCGTATTTAATGGGGTAAAAATTTAATTGGGCAAGCAGGATCTTTAGGTTACCTTCTCAGTTTCCGGAGGAAACTGAAAAAACTCAATCCGCTTCCAGCGGAGATTATTAACAACCGAGCTTTCTTGCATCCTGGCATCCAAGCCTCCTGGCCGACATGTGCTTTGCGCCCTGAGTTTTCCTTTGAGCTTTCAGCCCGTCGTGAGCCTCAGGGTCGATCAACTTTGAGCCTTGAGCGGGCTAGTGACGGGCGGGTCTACGGTGAAAATCATCTGTCACTAAATGACGTCAAATCCCGAGAAACAAAAGCGGCGGCGATGCTGTCCAGAAAAAGCATGCCTTTGAGGGTAAGTGCACAGCAGTGTTCTGTGACCTTTAAAAATCCTTTTTCCTCAAAATTCTTGAGTTCTTCCTCAAACAGGTCGAAAAAACTTGTTCCGAATCTGCGTTCAAACAAATCCAGATCTATCCCTTCCGTCTTGCGCAATCCCAGATAAACGGCTTCAATCATCAGCTGGTCCCCGGTCAACTGCTCTTTGCCGGAAACCGGCAGTCGGCCCGCATCCAGGTCGTTTACGTATTGAGTTACATCGGAGTGGTTCCAGCAGCGCATGGGTGGGATAAAGGAGTGCGCCGATGGGCCCAGACCGATATAGGGGGCAAATGACCAGTATTTTTGATTATGCCGGGAGCGCAAAGCGTTTGAAATTGCAAAGTTGGATATCTCGTAGTGTTGATAGCCACGAGTGCTCAGAAATTCTGCGGTTATCTGAAACAGTTCTCCTGCCCTTTTCCCGTCCATGGGCTGGAAACAGCTTTTTTGCCGGTTTCTATCCATGGGTGTTCCCTGCTCGTAGGTAAGCATGTAGCAGGAAAGATGCTGCGGTTCAAATGCCACGGCCTTTTCAAGATCTTCGAGCCAGGAGGATTTTGTCTGCCCGGGAATACAATAGATCAGATCCAGACCCAGGTTATTAAACCCGGCTTGCCGTGCCCGTTTGATGGTGTCGCCTGCATTTTGGGCTGAATGGATTCGCCCCAGAAACTTTAAATTTTCATCACGAAAAGACTGTACACCGATGTTTATGCGGTTGATGCCGATCTTTTCATAATTATTCAAATCTTCCGATTTTACCGTTCCGGGATTGATTTCAATAGTTAGTTCGCAAGCGGGTAAGATCTTAAAATACTTATCGGCTGTTTTGATGATGTCACCGATATAGTGCGTCTTTAAAACCGAGGGGGTCCCGCCGCCTATGTAAAGGGAGTCGAATTGCAAAGGCACTTCGTGGACCAGGGACATCTCTTTTTTCAAGGCCTTGAGAAATGCCGGTACACGCGATAGGTCTGTTATGGAGTAAAAATCACAATAGGGACATTTCTGTAAACAAAACGGGATGTGCACATAGAGACCAGCCGCGCCGGCCGCTATCAATTTTGAATTATTTATCGCCATAACACATAGAAGTCGCAATGTAAAAGCTAATGAAAGAAGAGATGCGGCCGGAAATTCGAAATCCTAAATTCGAAATTCGAAATGGTTCGACAAGCTCACCACCCTGAGCTAAGTCGAAGGGCAATTTCAAAATCTACAATTTCAAAAATGTTGTTATCAATCGATCCATAAAATACAGGATGAAGAGAGTTTATTAAAAAAGCGTTCTTTGCGAACTTTGCGCCCCTGCCCACCTCGCCTGCCCTCTGCCATGAGCTCGGGCCGAATGGAGCGGCTCGCGACCCGCCTGCCATGCAAGGCACGAGCGGGCAGGTGGCGGGCAGGTTTAGGGTGATATTATTTTATCTACTTTTTCTTATTTCTTCACCAGCCGCCGATGAGATGCAAATGCAGATGGAAAATGAGCTGTCCCCCTCCCCTTTCGACATTAAATATTAGTTTATAGCCGGACAAGCTGGCTGTAATTAGGTTTCATACTCATGGGTAAAGCTCCACTTTCCGGTAATTGTCGGTACGGAGAGGGATTCTTTCAATTGTGCTAAAAAACGTTCCCTGGGTATCTCTTTGGCCCCGAAGCTTTTAAGGTGGGTGGTGGTGACCTGACAGTCGATCATATCAAATGATTTCTTTATAAGATGTCTTACCAGCATGACAAGGGCAACACTGGAGGCATTGCTCATGCGGGAGAACATTGATTCTCCAAAAAAAGACCTTCCCAAAGATACGCCGTATAACCCGCCAACCAGTTCCCCATCGTGCCAGGCTTCCACCGAATGGGCAAATCCGGACAGGTGTAGCCGACGATAAGCTTTGACCATATCGTCAACGATCCACGTGCCGCCGTCATCGTTTTCGTGGACGTGAGCGCAGGCCTGGATTACCCGTTCAAAAGCTTTATCCATTGTGATCTGAAATACACCTTTTTTGATGACCTTTTTTAAAGTCTTGGAAAAGTGAATTTCCCGGGGGTAAAGTACCAGGCGGGGATCAGGTGACCACCACAGAATCGGCTCATTATCCGAATACCAGGGAAAGATGCCCATCCGGTAAGCAAGTAAGAGGCGCTCCTGGCTGAGATCTCCGCCGACAGCCAGCAACCCCTCTTCCGATGCAAGATGAGGCGGTGGAAAGATTAGGTCATTGGAGAGTAAATAAACTGGCATGGATTTTAAGTCTGACAAGCTGGGATCAAACAGCTTTTTAGTTCCTTAATTGTTGTTTCTTTGCTTTTTCTGGCAAAATATTTTTTTGGTATTTTTCTCTATCTCCGAATAATTGACTATTTTCGATTGAAGATTGATGATTTAAGCCTCCGGCTCGTAGATCCTACGCCTCGGAGAGGAATGCTTTCGATTATAAAATCATTTCATCAGAACGGCAGAGCGAAGCGACATCCACAAATCGTCAATTGTCAATCTTCAATTTTCAATTTTTCTTTTTTGGTTCCGGCTTGTCCGGGTTAGGCACTACTATCTGCTACTACAACAAACCCCGATACCCAAACGGGGCACGGGGTTCGCACAAATTAGATATTTTTATCTAGGGGGACAAACCTAATTTTTTGGATTGAAGGTTAGTTTGTCATCTTTAAGGTCAATGACAACTTCGCCGCCTTTGTTTAACCGACCGAAAAGAATATCATCGGAAAGTTGGTCTTTGATCTCTTTCTGGATCACGCGGTCGAGTGGCCGGGCACCGTATTTGGGATCATAACCCACCTTGGCCAGCCAGGTACGCACCGCAGGGGTGATGTTAACAACAACCTTTTTGGTGACCAGTTGCTCGTTGAGCTGCTTGAGAAATTTGTCTACGATCTTTTCCATGATATCCAGGTTCAGGGCTTGAAATGAAATGATGGCGTCCAGACGGTTTCTGAATTCCGGGCTGAAGAATTTTTCAATCGCTTTCTTGCCCTTGAATTCGGTATCCTTATTCACATCGCCGAAACCGATTGAGGCGGCGCTCATCTCCCGGCTGCCGGCATTTGAGGTCATGATTACAATGACGTTTCTGAAATCAGCTTTTCTACCGTTGTTATCGGTCAGGGTGGCGTGATCCATTACCTGCAGCAAAATATTGAACAGATCCGGATGGGCTTTTTCGATTTCGTCCAGCAGCAATACACTGTACGGGTGTTTGCGGACACCCTCGGTGAGCAGCCCGCCCTGGTCAAAACCAATATAGCCCGGCGGCGCACCGATAAGACGGGCCACGGCATGCTTTTCCATATATTCGCTCATGTCAAAGCGCATAAACTCAACACCCAGAATCCGGGCCAGCTGCATGGAAACTTCGGTTTTACCGACACCGGTCGGCCCGGTGAACAGAAAAGAACCGATGGGCTTGCCGGGGGTCCCCAGTCCGGCGCGGGAACGTTTGATGGCGGTTGCCAGCCCGGCGATGGCCGGATCCTGTCCGTATACCACTTTCTTCAAGCGGGCTCCGAGGTTCCCCAGTTTTACCCGGTCGGTGGTGGATACGCTGCGGGCCGGAATACGGGCCATTTTGGCCACTATCTTTTCAATATCAGCCGGATTGATCTTCTTGCGGTGGGGGGAGCCCTTAAGCCTCACATACGCACCGGCCTCATCGATCACATCGATGGCCTTGTCCGGCAGATAGCGGTCGTTGAGAAACTTGGCGGACAATTCAGTCGCCGCTTTCAAAGCCGTATCGGTATAGACGATGCCGTGGTGTTCCTCATAGCGGGAGCGAAGTCCCTTCAGGATTTGGATCGTCTCCGAGATCGGCGGTTCGTGAATTTCAATCTTTTCAAAACGGCGCGACAGGGCCCTGTCTTTTTCAAAATGATTCTTGTACTCTTCATAAGTCGTCGAACCGATGCAGCGGATATCTCCGGTTGCCAGAATCGGTTTCAGAATATTGGAGGCGTCCATCGATCCGCTACTGGTCGCTCCGGCTCCCACAATCGTGTGGATTTCATCAATAAACAAAATTGCTTTGGGCATCTTTTTGAGCGCGGCGATAACGCCTTTTAAACGCGCCTCGAAATCCCCGCGAAATTTTGTACCCGCTAACATGCCGCCCAGGTCCAACGAAAAGATGCGAATATCATTAAGCAAATCAGGTACATCCCCGGAACTTATTTTTTGGGCCATACCTTCGGCCATGGCCGTCTTTCCCACACCGGGATCACCCACGAATACCGGATTGTTTTTTCGCCTGCGACAAAGCACCTGCATGGTGCGTTCAAGCTCAAGCTCCCTGCCGATCAAGGGGTCCAGCTTTCCGTCAGCAGCCTGCTGAACAAGGTCAACCGTAAAAGCCTCAAGGATGTCGGTCTTTTTTTTCTTATCTTTTTTGGTCTGCCCCAGATTGTCGAGACCTTCTTCATACTGGGTTTTGGAAACCTCATGGGAGATATAGTCGAGAACATCCAGGCGAGTGATGCCTTCCTGATGTAAGAAATAGACGGCATGCGAATCCTTTTCCATGAAGATGGATGCCATAATGTCGCTGACTTCAACCTCCTGTTTTTCAGCAGAACGCACGTGGTTTACGGCTCTTTGGATTACGCGCTGAAAAGCGATGGTTTGCTGAAGCACATATTCGTTGCCTTCCTGTACACTTTCGAGGTTGTTATTGAAAAACTCTTCGAGGTCTTTGGTCAGGTTTTCAATGTTACCGCCGCAAGCCTCAACGATCTCGATGCCGGTGCTGTCGTAAAGAATGGCATACAGAATGTGTTCCACACAAACGTATTCGTGGCGCCTTTTTTTGGCCTCTCTCACTGCCAGTCCTAAAGTTAAGCTTAGTTCTTTGCTGATCATGGTCTACTCTTTCTCCATCGAACATTTAAGTGGAAACCCGGCTTCCTTGGCCAATACGTGTACGGTGTCCACTTTGATTTCAGCCACTTCGAAGGGGTAAACGCCGCACAGGCCCACTCCTGCCCGGTGGACATTGAGCATTATCTGGGTGGCATCTTCAGCTGATTTATGAAAAACATGGACAAGGATTTCAACCACAAACTCCATGGTCGTATAATCATCATTAATTAACATCACCTTGTACATGGGCGGCTCGGTAACCTCTTCGTGCGTTTCTGAAATGATTTCACCCTCTGTATCAGGGTTATATTCACTCATTTCATTGCACTCCAAACCTTTTATAAATGTTTTCTGGCATTGAAAAGGTTACCTGAGTCTTTGTATCATATGTCTTGGGAATGAATATAAGCATTATGCGCGTCAGTTGTAAAGAGGGCAAATCAGAAATCATCTGCCGCAACACTTTTTATATTTCTTGCCGCTGCCGCAAGGGCACGGCGCATTTCTGCCGATTTTTTTACCGTCCCGTTTGGCCGGTTTTTTCTTGGCCGGTGCTGCCCCGTCGCCGCCGGAAAAGACGAGTTTTTGCTCTTTCGGCTGTCGGAAATCATCCAGTTTTTCGGGCTCGGCAATCTGAATTCTGAAAAGGATCCCCAGGGTCTCTTCCTTTACCCTGTATATCATATCCTGAAACATCTCAAAGCCTTCTTTTTTATAAACAAGCAACGGATTTTGCTGGGCGTAACCACGGAGCCCGATGCCTTCCTTGAGATGGTCCATGGATAGTAGATGATCCTTCCAGAGGTTATCAACGGTCTGAAGCATAACGATACGCTCCAGTTGCCTGCATTCGTCGGCACCGATGGCAGCTTCCCGCTGGTCATACACCTGTATGGCGGCTTTATAAATTAACTGGGCCAGGCCCTCCCGGGTTAACCCGTCCAGGGTATCGTCATCAAAGGAATTTAAACGGAAATTGAATTGTTTGTATACCGCTTTGTTGAGCCCTTTAAAATCCCATTCTTCCGGATGGACTTTTTCGTCCCCAAAAGGGGCGGCAATCTCTTCGGCCTTTTCGCTGATCAATTCATCGATAACAGGCTTGAGACTCTTTCCGCTCAGTGTTTCGCGCCTCTGCCGGTAAATAACTTCCCGTTGCTGATTCATGACATCATCATATTCAAGCAGCTGTTTGCGGATGTCAAAATTGTGGGCCTCCACCTTTGACTGGGCATTCTCAATGGCCCTGCTGATCAGGTTGTGTTCGATCGGTTCACCCTCTTGCATCCCCAGTTTCTCCATTATTCCCGTCATGCGCTCGCCACCGAATATGCGCAGCAGGTCATCCTCCAATGCCAGATAAAATCGGGAGGAGCCCGGATCCCCCTGTCGGCCTGACCGGCCTCGCAGCTGATTGTCAATGCGTCGGCTCTCATGTCGTTCCGTTCCGAGGATGTGTAGCCCGCCCCGATCGGTTACACCCTCACCCAGTACAATGTCAGTCCCCCTTCCGGCCATGTTGGTTGATATCGTCACAGCGCCTTTCTGGCCGGCCATTGAAATGATTTCAGCTTCTTTTTCGTGGTTTTTGGCATTGAGTACCGAATGCGGGATCCCCCTTTTTTTCAATTTTTTGCTGAGATTCTCGGATACGTCTACCGAGATCGTGCCTACCAGGACCGGTTGGCCCTTTGCATGCAGCTCGGTGATCTCATCCATCACGGCTTCAAATTTTTCCCGTCGTGTTTTGTAGATCACATCCGGGTTGTCGGTTCGAATCATGGGCATATTGGTCGGAATTACCGCAACGTCCAGGTCGTAGATCTTTTTAAACTCGGTGGCCTCGGTGTCGGCCGTACCGGTCATGCCGGCCAGCTTATCATACATTCTGAAATAATTTTGGAAGGTCACCGTGGCAAGCGTCTGGTTTTCATTTTCGATTTTAACGTTTTCCTTGGCCTCCAGCGCCTGGTGCAGCCCTTCGCTGTAACGGCGCCCCGGCATGAGTCTGCCGGTAAACTCGTCAACAATGATGACCTCGCCGTGTTTGACGATATAATCGACATCGCGTTTAAAAAGCGTGTGGGCTTTTAAGGCCTGATTGATATGATGAAGCAGTTCGATGTAGCGGGGGTCATACAGGTTATTGACATCGAGGATTTTTTCGGCTCTGGCAACGCCGTCTTCGGTCAAAATCGCCGTCCGGGCTTTTTCATCAATGGTATAATCCCTGTCTTTAACCAATCGCGGAATAATGCCGTTAACCTGGTAATAAAGATGGGTCGATTTTTCCGCCGGGCCGGAAATGATCAAAGGCGTTCTGGCTTCGTCAACTAAAATACTATCCACCTCATCCACAATCGCAAAATTCAGTTCATGCTGGACAAGCGAGTCCCGGTCAAACTTCATGTTATCCCGCAAGTAATCAAATCCGAACTCGTTGTTGGTTCCATAGGTAATATCCGAACGGTAAGCGGCATCACGTTCGCTATCGTCCAAACCATGGATAATGGTGCCGACGGACAGTCCCAAAAATTTATAAATATGCCCCATCCATTCGTTGTCACGCTTTGCCAGATAATCATTCACCGTAATAATGTGAACACCCTTTCCGGTGAGGGCGTTCAGGTAGGCCGGCAGGGTGGCTGCCAGGGTTTTTCCTTCTCCGGTTTTCATCTCGGCAATTTTTCCCTGGTGCAGCACAATTCCACCAACGAGTTGGACATCAAAATGGCGCATATTGAGCGCTCTGACCGAGGCTTCCCTGACGGTGGCAAATGCTTCAGGGAGCAAATCTTCGATAGATTCGCCTTTTTCAAGCCGTTCGCGAAACAGTTGCGTCTGAGACCTGAGCCGGTCATCGCTCATAGATTGAACATCGGGCTCCAGGGCATTGATCCGCTCAACGAGGGGCTGCAGCTTTTTTAATTCCCGTTCGTTTTTGCTGCCGAAAACCTTGGTTAAAAAGCTTGCGATCATTGTTCAAAAAATCCTCCCTTATCCGTGCTCATCAAAAGACAAGATTATTTAAATTATAACATAACCAGAAAACTGCTCAACACATAATTTGAACATAAAATAATCGACAACATACCGACATACTATTATACTAAATATATCTATTTTCCAGGGGGATGTAAAATGAATATGATAAAACTTATCATGATATTAATTTTGCTTACAGTCTATCCTGTTGTGCCCACCGAATCAAAACAAATTGCGGTATTAACACTAATCGGTGTCGGCGATATCATGATGGGTACCGATTATCCTGACAAATACCGGATCCTTCCGCCGGACAACGGCAGGCATCTGTTTAAGCACGTAAAAAGAATATTAAAACGGGGCGATATCGTATTCGGCAACCTCGAGCAGGTTTTAATCGACAGCGGTGAGAGCGTTAAGGATATTGAAAGACCGAATACGTGGGCGTTTAGAACTCCGGTATCCTACGCATATAATTTGAAAAATGCTCATTTTAATGTAATGAGCGTCAGCAATAACCACGCCTGGGATTTTGGCGAATCAGGAATTGCCAGTACGCTGCAGGCTCTCGATTCCGCAGGTATTAAACATGCCGGTCCCAAGGGTGATGTTGCCGAACTCCTCATCCGGGGAATCCGTGTCGGTCTGATCGCGTTTTCAACCAATGATCTCGGATACAACCTGCGAAATCTCGAGGAAGCCAAGCGCATCTCCAAGAAATTATCAGAACAGTATGATATTTTAATTGTCTCCTTTCACGGCGGAACAGAGGGTTTAAAGGCACTTCACACAAAAAATGCTGAAGAATATCTGGGAAGTGAGTCCAGAGGAAACGTTGTGCGTTTTGCCCACACGGTCATTGATCAGGGCGCCGATCTTGTGATAGGGCATGGCCCCCACGTGCCCCGGGCCCTTGAACTCTACAATGACAAATTAATCGCCTACTCTTTGGGTAACTTCTGTACCTATGGCATTATCTCTATAAAACAAGAAAAAGGCATCGCCCCTATTCTTAAAGTCAGCCTGGATAAAAACGGCGATTTCGTCAGGGGAAAAATTTATTCATTCAAGCAGAAATATCCGGGATTTCCTTTACCGGACAAGAAAAAAAGCGCAGTCAGGTTGATGAAGCGGCTGAGTGAATTGGATTTTCCGGGCAGTAAAATTAGGATAGATGATCACGGAAACTTCAGCCGTCTGGAAACCAATTGAAGTCACACATTAATCGAGGATATATTTTTCGGGATTGACAGGAAGACCGTTGAGGTGAACCTCGTAGTGAACATGCGGCCCCGTGCTTCTGCCGGTGTTGCCCATCAAGGCAATGGTATCGCCTCTTTTGACGGCATCTCCCCGTTTCACTAAAAATTTGTGGCAGTGTCCAAAACGGGTAACCATACCGTGGCCGTGGTCGATGACAACCATGGTGCCCAAGCTGCCT
>DAOVBC010000204.1 GCA_030670715.1 Deltaproteobacteria bacterium
TGGATACTCGATACTGGATACTCGATGCTGGATATTCGATATTCGATGCTGGATATTTGATACTGGATCAGGGATGAGCGCCATCGGTATCTGAAACTTTCCCTTTGTTTCATCACTAATCCTACCAAACGCTTAAACAGATTTGCCAGCCGCCATAATCTCCAGCGCTTTGGGGCCGCAGTTAAAGACCAGATCAAAGACAGAAAGATTCTCAATAAAGTCCCCCCACAGCTGCGGATAGACCGGTGCTGGTGATGTATAGGGCCTTAGCTGTATGCCGGCCCGGTTAAATTGAACCGTATCGAGGAATTTGCAGATTTCCTTCTGTACCAGCAAATCAGATGCGTCTGTTCGCCGGCAAATTTCTATCAGCAGCCGGTCCCCTTTTGCCCGCACTGCCAGTTCAGATTGCCGGATAATTTGTGTGCCGATATTCAGGATCCGGAAGAGATACCGGATAATCTTAAGATTAAAATCCACGATTTTTTCACATTCGGAGGCAAACACCTCTTCCACGAAATCGCTGTGTTCCTGAAAATAAGGGGCGCCGGCATAGGCCTTTTTAAAAGAAGCCATATGTTTTTTAGTCCAGCGGCCCTCATGGCATATCCGCACTTTATCGATGGGCTGCAATCCCAGATTCTTTTTCCAGACCGGTATGGTCATCCACAGTGTGCCCTGATCGTTTTTAAAGCGATTTCGGGTGATCCAGGTTGTTTTAAGGGGGAACTGGACCTGATCCAGAATAACGAACACGTCCGACATTTGGGCCTTGAGAAAATACCCCGGAAAAGGTGCAAAATACGGCCGGCTGATGGATATAACCATAGGTTTTATAACCTTTTTTGGATTTTTATTTAAAGCTTAGACAGGGCCAATGTCGGTTAATTTAAACCCCAGATGCAGGATACATGATTCAGGATACAGGATGTAGGATGCAAGATGATGCTATCAAATTTCCGGTTAGGATCAATTAAATTTTTGTATCCTTAAAATTATCATGAATCCTGTATCCTACTTCTTACCTGTATCTTGTATCATGGATCTTGTATCATTTGGACGGATAGCACATACATTTAGAGTACCATTAAAATGGTTATATTTTGTTTATTGTCTATTTTGAGTCCGTACAAACCAATCGATCAACTGCCTTGCAATGGTGAATTTCCCCGGCACCCGGGGGAGTTCTTCGGCAGAAAACCATCCGGCGGTAACAATTTCAGATTCATCGGCGGAAATTTCACCGCCGGCATATTCCGCTGTAAAGGCCACCATGAGCGAATTGGGAAACGGCCAGGGTTGATTGCCGAAATACCTTACATTTTTAACCCTGATACCGACCTCCTCAAAGACTTCCCTTCCGACACATTCTTCCAGGGTCTCGCCCGGTTCGACAAAACCGGCCAGAACACTGTAAAAACTGGAACGAAAGCGGGTGGAACGCGCCAGTAGGATTTTGTCTTTTCTGACAACTGCGACAATAATCGCCGGCGACACCCGCGGATAATTGATCAGGCCGCATTTAACACAGATCTTGGCCCGCTCATCGGTCTTGTCCCGGGTGGGTCTTCCGCACCGGCCGCAAAACTGATGGGTTTGGGCCCAGTGTACGAACTGGTTCGCACGTCCGGCTATCCACAAAAGTTCCTCGTCAACCGCTCCGAACAACTGCCGCAAGCCCTTAAAAACGGCATCTTCCGGAACAGGCGCTTCGGCAGTCAGCTCAGCCGTGTAGCAGTCGGTTCCATTGAGTGACCCCAGATACTGTTTGCGAATGAGGGCCGATTTGAGTTTCGACAAATCCGTAAGATAGGGACGGACCAATGTTCCGTCTTCAAAGCGCACCAGCAGCCGGTCATCGCGGAACACAAACCACCATGCCGGCCTGTTATCACCGAGTGCAGGACGCATAGCCGGTATGAAATTCATTGGTGGATTTCTCCTGAAAATGATCATTTCGGAAGAAGCATCAAGCTTAAACCGGGCCAGTAGGTAATGACCACCAGCGCCAGAAGCAAAACGATCATAAAGGGGATGGTCGCGCGGTAGATTTCTGCCACCGGCAGTTGAAACCGGTAGCTGGCAATAAAAAGATTCATGCCGACCGGAGGGGTTAAATAACCGATCTGCATGTTGGCCAAGAAAATGATGCCCAGGTGAACCGGATCGATACCGTATCCGATAGCTACCGGAAGAATCAACGGCACCATGATCACCAGAGCGGAAAAAATGTCCAGAATTGCTCCCAGCAGCAGCAGCAGAACGTTCAGAAGGATTAAAAAGGTAAACTTACTGTGTATATGCGCTTGAATCCAGGCAAAGAGCCGCATGGGCACTTCCGCATCGATCAGATAATTCGTAAATGCCAGGGAGGCACCGATGATCAGAAGAATGCCCCCGCAAACGACCATAGACTTTCGCATGATGTCCGGAAGCTGAGAAATTTTGACTTCCTGATAAATGAATACTTCCACCACGATAACGTATATGGCGGTCATGGCCGCAGCCTCTGATATCGCTAAAAAGCCACCGTAAACACCGGTGAGAATGAAAAACGGCAGCGGTATCTCCCAGAATGCTTCGTGCAGCGCAGTCAGGGCCTCTTTGACGGAAAATGGCGCCCTGGGAATGGGATTTTTTCGAATCGACCACAGACTCCAGAGCGCCAGTAGAACGATCATGAGAATCCCAGGAAGCATCCCGGCCAGAAAAAGATCGGATATCTTGACCTCAACCCCGAGGTTCATTTGCTGGGCGATGATGCCGTAAAGAACGAGAGGAACGGAAGGCGGCAGTAAAAGCCCCAGGCTTCCGGAAGTGGTTACCAGCCCCAGACTGAAGTCTTTGCCGTATGCGGTCTTCTTAAGAGCCGGATAAAGCAGGGCTCCCAGCGCCACTATCGTTACGCCGGATGCGCCGGTAAAGGCGGTAAAAACCGCACAGGTCACAAGGGATACGATGCCCAGGCCCCCGGGCATCCAGCCCAGGAAGGCCTCGGTCAGGCGTACCAGTCGCCGGGACGTCTGGCTTTCGGCCATAATGTAACCGGCCAGCGTAAACAGGGGAAGCGCCATCAGGAGGGGGGTGTCGGCAAGTCTGTAAAGCTCGATTGCAATTACCGACAGATCGACGCCCTGAAAAAGAAAACCGCTTATGGCCACCGCCAGAATGATCGCAAAAAGCGGCATGCCCATAATGGAAAGGATGATCAGCGCCAGTGCAAGAACATAGAGTGTCACGATGCGAACTTGTTGATCCGGGTAAGGTTTTGAATACTCAGCAGGAAATATCGCAGCGCAATAACGAAAAAGGCAAAGGGAATGATCGCTTCACAAAGCCAGACCGGTATCGTTGCAAAGGCTTTGCCGCCATATTCAATTTCACTCATGACAAACTTCACACTGTAATAGGCGGCAATTGAACAGATCATACACGTTGTGAATTGTACAAAGCCGTTTACCATATTTCGGGTACGGGGAGACAAGAAGCGGGAAAGAATGTCAATGCTGATGTGTTCTCCGCGGCGACTGGCGACCATGGCGCCTACCATGCCGATCCAGAGCACCAGGATGCGCACCAATATATCACCCCAGACAATGCCGGTGTCGAAAAGGTTTCGCAGCAGGATCTGCGTGACCGCCATACAGATAATCATTACTACCAGTGACACCAGTATGCCGTCTTCAACCCGAAGCAGAATCGACCGGGTTCGACTGAAAAAGGAAATTAGTCGGTCAGTTTTGCCCATCCGGTTCGGGTCCCTTCGCCCGGTAATCACTAAGGTACTTTTCCAGCTTATTTAACATATCCTGAGAAAGTTTACCGGATTCAATCATCCGTTTGGGAATTGAGGCAGCCAGTCTTTTCCATTCCTTCTGTTCCAAAATATCCGGTTTGACAAACTGAATCCCCTGATTTTGTAAAGCTTCAATTGCTTTAAGATTGTCCCGGCGATTTCGCCGGTCAATCTTTTTAAAGACACGTCCGATCACATCGTTGACGATTTTTTGATCTTCCGGTGAAATCCTGTCAAAGGCCCCGCGATCTACGGCCAGAACTGCATAGAGATAAATCAAGGGGGTATCCATCAGGTAATTGACCTGAGTATGCCACTGCAGGGCAATTGCACCGATCGGTGATATTGCCACCGTATCGATAAGACCGGTCTGCAGCCCGGTACGCACCTCGGCGATAGACAGCGGTATGGGTGTAACCCCAAAAGCCCTGGCCGTCTCCAGGGACATGGCGTCGTCTTCCGGAATCCAGATCTTGTGCCGGCGCAGATCGCCAGCACTCTTTATCGGCGCTTTGGACATCAAATAGGCAAAGCCGCCTTCTGCCAGGCCGAAGGTTACAAATCCCCCCCTGAAAAACCCGTCGATAATAATCGGGTCCATGTAACTGCGCACATAATCGACCTCATCAAAAGAATTGAAGGTAATGGGAAGATTATACACCTGATTATCAGAAAAAAATTGTGTCAGACTTCCGGATGTAACCAATCCACCCTGAAGCTGCCCGATGCGAATTTTGCGCAGGACGGCTTTATTGTCACCCATCACACCGCCCGGATAAAACTTGAAACGAACCCGACTGGCGGTCTTGCGCGCCACCTCATCAGTGCCCTGCCGCATCATTTTCATCCAGCTTGAACCCTCCGGTGAAATCGTGGCTATTTTCAGTACAATGGCACGCGCCGGTGACGCCGCCATGATCATAACCATGCTGCTGACCATTAAAAAAATAACGGCTCCGGACGACAGATGATTTTTGAAGTTTCTCATTGGCAAAGCCTTTAGTCTCTTAACCGAAATTTTTATACCTATTGCATTCGTCGCATGAACCGTGTCTTCTTTACAGGTTAAAAAATTATCGTTATGTAAAAAATCGCAATGGCCGCCATTTACCTGAAATATTAGCCAAACGTTCTCCATAGCACATAAAACACCAAACATTTGATGAATTCGGTTTTTGGGCTAATTCATTAAAAATAATCATCGGCGCTATCGAGCAGCTCCCGGGCACGCTTTCTGGCAACCGTATTCATCAGAGTATATCCCGGAATGTGGGGATCAGCTTCAACAACCTGTTGGAGTAGACGATCGTGAAGCTCACG
>DAOVBC010000268.1 GCA_030670715.1 Deltaproteobacteria bacterium
AAAGGCGATAATCTGATATTCGTCCAATGTGGCTGAGCCATCGATAAGAGAATTGATATGCACTCTTTCAGCGGCTGCCCCGGCAAGTTCGAAAGCGTAGGCAGTTTCGTTGTCACAGTTCAAGCCATAGCCGGCCAGGACGAGTGCTTTGACTTTGCTCATTTACAACTCCAATAATTTTCGTTTCCGGTCAATTTCAGTTGCCCCCCATGAGAATCCCCCTTGGTACGTTATCAGAATACGGCGGAAATACGATAAAGTCCTCCCCCCACGCCCGCCATCGCGAGCCGCTCAGGCGAGGCGGGCGGGTTGCTCCCCTCCCATCAAGAGAGGGAAAACTATATGTCGGACAAGCTCAAATAGGAGGTTTTATAAGATGCTTGTTTTGGGATACTCAAATTAAAAAGGAAGTCATCCTTATTTTATCCAGTATCAAGCATCCAGTATCCAGTATCAAAGGGCAAGTATCTCCCCCCTGTATAATTAATACTCTTTCATAATGTTTTCATTCTTGGCGTTGTCTTTTCGAGTTCGCCCTAAACCAGTTCCCCAAACGGCTTTTTCCATGCTGCCTTAAGATCTTCGACCGTCAGAGAAATGATGGGGCGGTCATCCAGTCCTGAAAGAGCGAGGGCGGGTTCCTCTGTCACCCGGCCGATACAGCCGCAGGGTTGATTTCCGAACAGCTTCTCAAAGTGATCTTTGTTTTCGGGATCAACGGTTACAATAAAGCGTCCGGCGGATTCGGAAAATAAAACGACATCATTTCGATGGACCTTGTCCGCGGGTACTTGCGCCAGATTAACCTGCATACCCAGGTTGCCGGCCATGGCGACCAGGGCCAGGTGGATACCCAGGCCACCGCGGTAGATTCCGTGGACAGATGCAACCAGTTCATCTTTGACGGCCTGGTGCAGAATCCGGTACAGCGCTCCGAATCGATCCGGCTGCACTTCCGGAACCTGCACACCGGTATAGCCGAAATGTTCGTAGTATTCGGACGCCCCCAGTTCATCGCGGGTGATCCCCAAAACGTAAACCAGGTCTCCGGGCACTTTGCTGTCCATGGAGACACATCGGACGACATCATCGACAACACCGATAGCTGTAAACTGCATTGTTTCCGGAGCCGAAACTTTGTGGATTTCTCCATAACTGCCCGGCAGGTGCCCGTCCACGTACATACTGTCCTTACCGGAGAGCAGCGGTATTTCGTAGGCGAGGCACATATCTTTCAGCGCCCGGCACGAGCGTACCAGCTGGGCCGCCTTGAATCGGCCGTCCGGATTGTCTCGCGGATGATACTGGATATTGGGCCAGCAAAAATTGTCCACACCGCCGATGTGCCCGGGGTTTCCACCCACCGCAAGCAGCCGGCGCACCGCTTCATCGATGGTACAGCTGGTCATGTGATAGGCATCGATGGCCGAATACGCGGGCAGAAGGGACTGGGCCATAGCCAGGCCCTTATCAGACCCGAGGACCGGCCGGATCACCGCCGCGTCGCTGTTCACGTCTCTTTCAGACCCGACCAGCGGCTTGATGACACTACTGCCCTGCACTTCATGATCGTACTGCCGGAAAATCCACTCCTTCGAACAGATATTGGGGCGCTCCAGCAGATCCAGCAACAGCCGGTTGAAATCCGGCGGCGCCTTTAGTACCGGTTCGAATAGCCCGCGCTTTTCAGGGGACTGCCAGACAGCCTCAAACTCCCATTGCGGAAAACCGGAGGTTAAAAGATCCAGATCGACATAAGCGCAGGTGTTGCCGTCGTAAGTGATATGCAGCTTTCCGCTGTCCGTGTATCGACCGATGACCGTGCTTTCGACAGCGTGTTTTGCCGAAAGCGCCATAAAATGCTCCATATCTTCCGGCCGGACGGCAACCGTCATCCGTTCCTGGGACTCTGAAACCCAGACTTCCCATTGATCAAGCCCTTCGTACTTCAGCGGTACTTTTTCCAGCTCGATCTCGCAGCCGTTCGCGTACAGGGCCGACTCTCCCACGGATGAAGAAAGACCGCCGCCGCCGTTGTCGGTGATAAACCGGATCAAGCCCCGGTCCCGGGCCTCGAGAAGAAAATCGTGCATCTTTTTCTGGGTGTATGGATCCCCGATTTGAACATGACCGGCGGGTGTGCTTTCAGAATAGGTTTCCGAAGAGGCGGTCACGCCGTGGATGCCGTCTTTTCCGACTCGGCCGCCGCACATGATCACCAGGTCGCCGGTTGATGTCTTTTTTTGCTCGGCCGGTGCCCCCTGTACCTGCGCCGGCATCATTCCGACGGCGGTGACAAATACCAGGCATTTTCCGAGATAGCCCGGATCAAACAGCACCTGGCCGAAGGTTGTCGGTATCCCGGACTTGTTGCCCCCGTCACGAACACCTTCGATCACACCGTCCAGCAGGCGCCTGGGATGCAGATGCGGCTTAAGATCACCATCGTAGTCCCGGGGACCGACGCAGTACCCGAATCCGCCCATTACCAGTTTGGAGCCTTTTCCGGTACCCAGGGGGTCACGATAAACACCGACGATACCGGTAATGGCGCCGCCATAGGCTTCCATGTTGGAGGGTGAATTGTGGGTCTCGCCGGTGATGACATAGTAATGATCCGCATCAAACCGGCCGGCACCGGCATTGTCCCAGAGGACGGATACCACCCAGTTTTTTTTCTCTTTCAGTTCAAGGGTGGGGGTTTCGATATAGGTACGAAACAGGCTGTCCACAACTTCAGTGCGCCCTGTATCGAGATCGGTGTAATTGAACAGCCCCCGGAATGTGTTGTGGTTGCAATGATCGCTGCGGGCCTGGGAGATATATTCGAGTTCAACATCGGTTGGATCAGAGAGTCCCACCTTTGCTCGATCCGCCTGCACTTTTTCGTCCAGGAAATAGGCCCTGACAACGGGAATGTCATTGGGGTTTAAAGCAAGGTTGCGCTCGTCACTGACCCTTTTTAAAGAAGCATTGCTGTCGACCGGGATGGTGGCAACGGTCGGGACGTGATTAAGAATGACTTTCGGTATAACATGACCGATCCCCACCGCCGGATCCCACTCTTTTTTCGAAAATATTTTCCATTGCTGAATGATGTCGTTGGCCAGAAGTTCACCGGCAATCTTATCCGCCGCTTCTGCGGTAAGTTCTTCCCCCTGCAGACAGTAACGTTTGGAAGTATAGATCGCTTCGTTTTCTGCCAGCTTGATTCTCAAAAGATCTTCGATGGCTTCCAGCGCCGTGCTGCCCGGATTGTCCCGCACCCCCGGCCGGAATCCGACCCAGATGATCCAATCGAATGCCATGGGCAGCGGCTCAAAGGATGATATTTGGGTGACCGGGTTGGTAAATATCTCCGTCTGAATGGTTTGCAGCTGTTCGGAGGACAGGTCGGCGTCAAACGTTAGAATGTTAATGGTGCGGACCTGCCGGAGGGTAATGCCGAAATAATCGTTCGCCTTCTGACGGATCCCCTCTCCTTCGGCATCCACCAGTTCAGATTTGAGCGCAATTTCAAGTCGATGGGGCATGATAAAAACCAGGTTACGGGTTTTGGGTTGCGAGTTGCGGGTTGCGGGTTTCAGGTTGCGAGCTCAACCGACTCAGCAGCTTGGAAGCGAGAAGGCTGGGAAGCTGTGTGCCTTCTGGCCTCCGAGCTTCCCAGCTTATTTACTTCAGCATTTTTTCTCTATGAGCCATGAGCTATTGCCTTTCAGCTTTGAGCTTCGAGCTTTCAGCTTCCCCTTTTTAGACATTTGTTCTTTGGGTTATGGACTCTAGGTAATTGAGCGCAAGCGCTCAATTACTGGCTAAAGAAAATTCTGGTTATATCGTTATAAAACACGAAGACCATCAGCATGATCAGGAAAAAGATTCCTGCCTGCTGGGCGACTTCGCGGACCCGGATGCTCACCGGCCGGCCGATGATTAATTCAATGAAGAAGAACAGCAGATGACCGCCGTCCAGAACCGGTATCGGCAAA
>DAOVBC010000284.1 GCA_030670715.1 Deltaproteobacteria bacterium
GGTGCAGCCTACTGGCTGGCCAGGACCTGTATCGATGCCCTTGCCCCCCTTGGTATGGACTCGGGAATACCGCTGCTGCTGATCAACAATGGCCTTACCGCCTGTCTCACCAATCTGATGGCAGACGGTCCTGCGGCTGCAGCGGTCGGTCCCATTTCTTTGAATATGGCCGGCCTGGTCCACCCGGGAACCACTTTTCTGCCCTTTATGGCCATGGGTACGGCGGCCGCCTCTTCGTTTGCCTATTGTTTGATTATCGGGACGCCGCCAAACGCCATTGTATATGCCAGCGGCTACCTCGAGCCGAAAGACTACCTGAAAGTCGGGGTTATCATGTGGGTTGCCGCCAACATCGTTCTGATCCTTCTTACAGCGGTTTACTGGGTATTCAGGGGATTCGGCGGCCTGCCGGGATTCTGATATTTTGCCGGGTCTTGTGTCGAAAAAGAGGAGAAACAGGATGAAAAAAAACAGCCGGAAAAATGGAGATAAACGGACAAAACTGCTGGTACATGAAAACGGAAAAATCTATTTCAGCAAAGAAAACGAACGGAGATTTTATTTTCTATTGACCATCATCATGCTGCTGGCGGGCATTCTTTATAAAACCGGTCTATTATAGTGTACTGTCCCTGAAATAAGTTTAATAAATGGCCGGTCATAAAATTTTCTGAGAGGCGTTATGATTCCTATTAGCTGTATGTGGCCGGATATTTGGAATCGTAAGCCGGCAGTGCAATGGCAAACAACTTGTTGTGACGATTCCAAATATCGGGCCACGACCCATTCAGGGGCTATGCATCAACATAACGCCTCTCAGAAAATCCCATGACCTGAGGCAATTTTATAAGTTATTTCCGGGACACGAAACTTGCGAGGGGCTCGGATGAAACAACCGGAAAAATTCACCTTTCGATTCTATTTTCAGGTGATCACAAAACTGCTCCGGGAACCCCGTAAATTTTACGGCAAACTCCCGGTTGATATCGGGCTGAAACGATCCCTTGGGGTCCTGCTTGTATCCAGTGTGATTTTTTCCGGCGCCAGTCTTGTGAGTCGTATGCCGCCGAATCCAATGCTATGGGGCGGCGTGTTTTTTATCAACGCCCTGGGCATGGCCGTTATCGCAGCCGGAATCGGATTTATGGTGATGATCATGACCATGGGCAAACAGGTAACGTTCACAAGATTTTTCAGTATATATGCCCTTTCCGCCGGTATCACCCTGCTTGCATCCTGGATCCCTTTTTTCATATGGATCACCGAACCCTGGAAATGGTGGCTCATCGGAACGGGGATGACCCGGGGCTTTGGCTTCAGGCGAACCCAGGCGGGTCTGATCATCGGTGTGTCCATCGGTTGCATCGTGCTCTTTTTCTGGTCTGTTCTACCCCTGGTATCGCTAAAGGGGGTATAGAGGCTGTCCGACAATCGTAAAAATCCGATAAATCCCTCCTCCTTGACGGGGAAGGGGCATCGACGTGAGCTCAGCCGAACGTTTGGATGGGGATGAAAAAGAAGGAGGCGCTTAATATGAGTGAAAAAATAAAAGTTTTAATGGTCGATGACGAAGACCAATTTCGATCCACTACTAAAAAAATACTGAATAAAAAGGGTTTTGACACCATCCTGGCTGCCAGCGGCGAAGAGGCCATCGATAAACTTGCAGAAAATCCCGATGTAGTCATTCTCGATATAAAGATGCCCGGCATGGACGGCCACCAGGCTTTACGGGAGATAAAAAAACACTCTTCCGATCTTCCGGTAATCATGCTTACCGGCCACGGGGCAGAGCCGTCCGCCAGAGAGGCCCTTGGAGAAGGCGCATTTGACTATCTGTCAAAGCCGTGTGATATTAATCTGCTTGCGGCCAAAATTGAAGACGCCTGCCGGCACGGAGAACAGCCGGGGGAATTTGAGGAAAAAAGGGTCATAGGCGCGATGGTCCCGCTTCAGGAGTACACGACGCTGACCGGGGACTGCAGTGTTAGGGATGCAATCCTGGCGTTGCGAGAGACATTTACTGCAAAAATATCTACCAGCCGGATTATGGAAACCGGTCATCGTTCCATCCTGGTGATGGACGGTAAGGTCCGGATCCAGGGGGTGCTGTCCATCAGGGACCTGCTTGAGATGATTATGCCGTCATACCTGTCCGCCCCCAAACCCTCCACGGCAGACAGCATCCAGTATTCCCCCATGTTCTGGAAAGGCATGTTCGGTAAAACGGTCCTGGAAAAAGCATCAATAAAAATAAAGGATGTCATGTCTCCGGCACCACCAACCATCGATGGAAAAGCCAGCCTCATGGAAGCTGCTTATGTGATGGTCAACGAAAATGCCCGCCGTCTTGTGGTGGAATTGGAGGGTAATGTTGCAGGGGTCATTCGGGAGCAGGATCTGTTTTTTGAAATAGAGAAAATCCTCCATAAATAGCCCTGTATCACTATCGAAGGAAACCTGAGAGTGAAAAAAATATATACCATCTTGATCGCTGACCGCAACCCGCACGTACGCGCCTTTCTCAAAAGGGAACTGCTGGCGGAAGGCTACCGCGTGAAAGTGGCGGAAAATGCCGGAAATGCTGTTCGATGGGTGTTTCACTCGGATATGATCGATCTGCTGATCCTGGACCCTGATCTGCCGGACCTTGAAGACTCTGCTCTGTTTAAGGAGTTAAATGAGAGAATCCCTGCTATTCCGGTGCTGCTGCATACCCATCAGAGATCCTATGGAGACTATGCCCGCTCCGGGGGCAATGCGAATTTTACTATTATTGAAAAAGAAGGAGACAGCGTCGAGAGGATCAAACACACCGTCAGAAGACTACTGATGAGAGGAGAATTGTTGTGAAATCATACACCGTAAAAGAATTAATGGTACCTCTTTCGGAATACGCCACGGTCCATGAGGACGCCACCCTGTATGCGGCGGTAATGGCCCTGGAAAAGGCCCAGGAAAAATTTGACCACACCCGCTACCGCCACCGCGCAGTCCTGATTCTGGATGATAAACAGCGCGTGGTCGGCAAGATCAACCAGCTGGACGTGATCAAAGCCCTGGAACCGAAATATGAAGAGATGATTTCCCGGGAAGGTATGGCCCATTCCGGCCTGACCAGAGAATTCATGAAATCCCTCATATCCCATTACAATCTCTGGGGCGGGGCCATGAAGGATATCTGTAAAAAGGCAACCACCAAGAAAGTTAAAGACTTTATGCATACACCTCTAGAAGGTGAGCACGTCGATGAAGAAGCCACACTGGATGAAGCTATACACCAGCTTGTCATGTGCAAGCATCAATCGCTGCTGGTGACGCGGAAACAGGATATCGTGGGCATACTGCGACTGACGGATGTGTTTGCTGCAATCTTTCATGCAATAAAAGAAGGTGGCCCTTAATGGACAGCTTAATATATTCGCGTTAAATTGAAACATTAACCGCTTACTCTGTAGATCCGGAGGGAACATGTTCTTTAAATCCAAATGGTTTCAGCTCGGCCTTGCAATTGCGCTCGGGGTTGTTGTTTTGATGTTGCCGCGACCGGAAGGCACCAAATTCAAGATAACCGGCGAGGAGGCACGCGAATTTGTTCTGCTCATCGACCAGCACTTTACGCCTGTTTCGGACGACAAAACCGGTGCCAAGGAATATATAATAGAGGCAAAAAAACCGGGCAGCCCGGAGGCGACTGCAGCATTTCTTGAAGATAAAATTTCAGAGCTG
>DAOVBC010000023.1 GCA_030670715.1 Deltaproteobacteria bacterium
ACAAAAGCGTAAAGTGCTTGGCTACCCAGCGCGTTGCTGGCAACCAGTTTGCCTTCATTATACCCTTTTTGCCGATTGGTAATAACCCCTGTGGAAAACAGGTGCATGATTTCATCCGTAAGGAAACGGCTATGGATACCCAGGCCATTTTTCCCCGACAGTCCCGTAACGATGGCCCGGTGCAACGCCCCCAGACCCACCTGGATCGTTGCGCCGTCCTCCACCAGCCTGGCAGTGTGCCCGGCAATCATGGCAGCAGATTCCGGTTCGGGCGGAACCGTGATGCTAAGAAGCCGCTCATCGTATTCGACGACCACATCTACGTCGTTGACATGAATACTGCATCGACCCAGCACGCGCGGCATTTCGGTATTGACCTGAACAATTACCAGGTCCGCGGACTGGACGGCGGCCAGTGAAATGTCCACCGCTATGCCGAGGCTCATCCATCCGAAATCGTCGGGGGGAGACACCTGGACCAAGGCGACATGAACGGGTATGGCCCGGCTTTTAAGCAGGTTTGGTATGGCGCAAAGGTTTATAGGGGTGATAAAGCGGGTTTTCCGGCGCAACGCTTCATGCTGCAGCGACCCGGGATAAAAAGATTTTAAATTGAAAATTTGATCTACCGATTCGTCGGCGACCAATCCGAAAGGGGCACTCTCCGGGGCCAGCAGGCTGATGATTTCAACATCGGTTAACTTGCGTGCCGCCTTGAACAATTCCCGAACCAGATGCCGGGGTATGCCCCCGGGAGACCCGACAAAAACCCGGTTCCCCGGTTTGATCAGCCGGATGGCATCCTCCGCGGTGCGCCGAATCTCAACATAACGGTCGGCCCATAATTTTGTCATTCTGTTCGCCCTTAGGTAAAGTAAATAGGAAGTTGATCCACTTGCCTTCTTCGGATTCCACCCATATTTTTCCGCCGTGTTTGGTAATGATCTCCCTGGTAATGAACAGTCCCAGGCCTGCGCTGCGGGAGGTGTCGATCTCCTGGTTGAAGCGCACGAATTTTCCGAACAGGCGGGCGGTCTTGTCGGGCGACAGCCCCTTGCCGTCGTTCCACACCTCGAATCTGAAGCTTTTTTCTTCACGAACGAAGCCGATTCTGATTTTTCCATTCGGACGCCCGTATTTTATAGCGTTGGAAATGAGATTGCGGTATGCGATTTGAAGTAGAACAGGGTCCGCTGTTATCGGCAGGGTTTCGGGCAGGGCGTTTTCAATGGTAATGCCTTTCTCGGCGATCGGCTGCTTGAACTCTTCCAGGACCGGTGTTCCGATATCCTTTGACATATCCGTAGCGGTCATTGCAAGGCGCATTTCTCCGCTCTCGAGGCGGGCGAGGTCCAGGTAGCTGCGGGTCATGGATACCGCTGCGCCGATGCTTTTTGAGATGTTTCGCACCAACGTTGCCTGGGGTTCGCTTAAGGTCCCGACCATTCCGGTGTCAAGGGTTCGGGCCGAGGTGTAAATCACGCCCAGAGTATTCTTTAACTCATGCGAAACGAATCCCAGCATATCCAGGTAATTCGTATTGAGCCTCTGGAGGGATGTGTTGGTGTGTTCAAGCTTCGTATTGGCGTTTATGAGCTTTTCTTCACGGTCGCGCAGGCTTTCCGCCATGGTATTGAAGGTTCGGGTCAGATCGAGGATTTCATCGTTATGGGCAGGCTCCGTTACCTTTTTGCCGGGTTTTCCCCGGGCGATCTGGTCGGCGGCTTTCGCCAATTGTCTTAAGGAACCGGTCAGGCGCCGCGAAAAAAAGAAACCTGCCCCAAGCACAAAGACCGCAGCTGCGGCGCAAAATCCACCGTAAAGTTTCCACAGCCCCCGCCGCATGTCGTCATATTTTTCTGCCAGCACCCCGACATAAAGGATCCCGATTACTTGGCCTGATATATCATGAATAGGATCATAGGCGCTGATATACCAGTCATTGACCACAAACGCCCGGTCATACCAGCTCGAGTCATTTTCGAGAACTTTATCATAGACCTCTTCACTCACACGGGTGCCGATGGCCCTGTTTCCGTTTGCCAGGGTGACATTGGTGGCGATGCGGGTATCCCACTGGAAGATGGTAACCGTGCCCACATGGCGGTCATTATATTTTTCGTCCTCAAAAACGATGGACCTGATCTTGTCAACCAGCGCATGGTTACGGTTGAGAAGCACACCCGCATAGAGCGCACCGATAATATCGCCGGTTGCATCCCGCACAGGGGCAGCGGCTATTATCGCAATCCCCGCAGACTCAGCGGTCTTGGCACGGCGCTTGGCTTTAGCTGTGGGTTCGAATGCCATAAATGCGCGTTCTTCAAGATTGCCGCCCTCGGAGCGGAGCCGTTCCGGACCCAATATGGCAAGACCGCTTGTGGTCTTGCCTTTCAGGGCCCCGCTCACAAAGGCATCATTTGGCAGATAATCTCCCGCATTATAGGGCTCCAGGGTTCGCAGAATCACCCGCCCCCCGGCATCGGTAAGCGACAGGAAATCAAAACCGATTTTTTGCCTGGCAGCTTCAAGGGCGGCCCGGACCGCCTGGGATCCAGGCGCGCCATAGGCATTTGCCACCCGCCTGCCGGGGCCGAGCGCACTCACAAACAGGCCGATCTGATTAATTTCACTGTGAATAACGCTCCAACCGGATCGTAAGTCAAGACGCACGCGGCGCTGGGCCTCGTTTAAAATATTGCGATTGATAAGGGAAGCACCTAGCAGTGCTCCCAGAATGCAAAAAGCTGCAATCACCACAACAAAATTCAGAAAGATGCGCTTGCTTAATTCTAATCGCATGGTTAACTCATAACACCGCCGGCAGCCGACAAATAAAACAGGTCCCTTCGCCCGGCGTGCTTTTCACGGATATGGTGCCTTTGAGGCGATCCAGGATTTTTTTTACGACCACCAGCCCCAGACCCGTTCCTTCCTGCACGAACGCCCTGGCGTTTGCGGACCTGAAAAATTCCGTAAACAAATGGGGGATATCATTTCCGGAAATGCCGATGCCGGTGTCCCGGACTTCAAAGCGGACCCAATTGTGGTTATCGCGGGCCAGCATTACGCGCACCGTTCCTCCCGGCGGCGTATATTTCACGCCATTGGAAATCAGGTTGGTGAACAGTTCGTCCACAAGCTGATCATCGGCCAGGATCCGGGGAAGGGGTTCCTGAATGTCGAAGGCGACATCCACTTTCTTTTCGGCGGCCAGGATTCGATACGGCTCCATCAGGCTTTTTAATATCCCTTCTGGTTCGACTGGATGCAATATCGTCTTGTGCAGGTCCGACCGTTTGATGTCAAGTTTCAGCAGGTCGGCAACCATATCTCCCAGGATCTGAAGACGTTTTACGCTGCGGTTGAGGGTTTTTTCCTGTTTGGCCGTCACGGGCCCGTAACGTTGGTTCCTTATCAGGTTGAGCATGCTTAGGACGGTATTCAATGGTGAGCGCAGCTGGTGGGCGGCTTTCTGCAAAAACCAGGATTTGTCCAGGTCTCTTTTCAAATTTTCGAGGGACAGGGCGGTTAGATCGGCCATTACGGAAAAATATTTTGCGTCTTCCTCTGAGAAATAATAGGATTCGGCACTGTATACACAAAATACTCCCAGCACCATCTTTTCCACGGCCAGGGGCAGACATATCATGGAAGCTATTCCTTCTTTACGGATATCTTCCGGATACTGGAAGTAATCCTTTTCATCGATTTTGCCGATGGCACTCAACGAGCCCTCGATGATTTTTCGGTTAATGGGGCTTTTGGCAACCTCGATACCTTGCTTGGCTTTCATGTAATTTTCGCTGAGACCGAAGGTGGAAGCAAAGATCAGCTTTTCCCTTTGATCGTCCAGCAGCTTGATGGAGCAGGCTTTGACCCCCATTATTTGGGCGGCGGTTTGGGTGGCCGCGTCCATCAAAGTATGCAGCTCCGAGCAGCTCCCCATTTCCGTGACCATCTTATACAGGGCGGTTAATTTGGCATTGCCGGCATCCAGCTCTTTGGAAACCCGCAGAAGTTCTCTGCCTTTGGTCCTCAGGCTCAACTTGAGGGAGGTGACCAGAAAGGCGATGATGAACAGAGCGGCAACAAAGATGGCAAACGGGGGCAGGATTTCAGGAAATTCCAGGCGGTAAAACCACAGGGGGCTGTGAAACATAGCCGGCTGAAGGGGGAGGATTTTCAAGGCCTGCAAAGCCATCAATCCGCCCAGGACCGCTAAAACAGAGAAGCAATATAAAAAACAGCTCAGCGGTGAGAGCAACATCCCGGCCAGGATGACATGGAAGATTAAAAAGATAAGCAGCGGGCTGTGTATACTTCCGGTGAAGTAAATCAACAGATAAAGGGCAAAAAAGTCGCACATGATCTGTGTGTGGGCAAAAATAGTGTAGGGTCTTACTTGCCGATGCTGGCTCGCTTCCAGCCGCCGCCATATGAGATGAAATACGATATTGTAAAGGATGACAAAAAAGATGATGAGACTCAGGGCGGTGATAGGCAACGTCCGCCATTGATAGTAGACCAGCCAGCTTCCGATAAGAGCAGCACTGGCAGCGATCCATCTCAGTTGGATGAACCAGTAGACTCTTTCCCTGAGTTCCTTGCGGAAAAATATCTGTTCCTTAACCAGTTCGTCGCCCAGTTGCATGGGGAGCTCCTCTATTCGCATTTTTAGCGGAGTCAGGGTGTAATTCACGGCTGTTGGTTAAAGGAAGCCATTCATTCCTTATCATCGGAATTCGAAGATCAGGTTTCAGGAGTACGCAGGTTTCAGGTGTCGGGTTTCAGGTGTCAGGACAGGCAAACACAAGAGCTGAAGCCTTTATACTGAAACTTGGAGTCTAAAGATGCACCCTTTGAGTTTCGCCATGAAAAGGTGATGAATTGTCTCACCTGCCTCACCCTTCGATATCCGTATAATTCTTCGTTGTCACTGCGTCTCTCCTGACACCTGACACCCGACACCTATTAAGCCTAAAACCCGGAAAGTTTGCGCTAAATCACCAGCAATCTTGATTTACATTCCCAGAGCCCGGGATCATGCCCGGCTTTCTTCCGCCAGAATATCTTCGATGGTGGTCAACAACTTGTCAGGATCCACCGGTTTTTCAATAAAGATCGAGACGGGCCAGCTTTCCCCCAGGATGTGCTGGAAGGCATCCGGTCCTTTTTCGGCCATGGTTTTTGGAAACGATGTCAGCATCAGAATGGGTATGTCCCGGAATTCGGGGATATTCTGAAGTTTGAAGGCCAGATCAAACCCTTCGGTATCCGTGGCCATCATCACATCCAGAATAATAAGATCCGGGAGTTTTTCTTCAATGCGGCGAAACCCTTCTTTGCCGTCGTAGGCGGCCCTGACCTCATAGTTTTTGCTTTCCAGCACGATACGAAGGGTCTCCACCAGGTCCCGGTCGTCATCGATAACGAGTATATCCTTTGCGGCACTCATGTTGGCCTCCTTTTCATTATAAAAGCTGATAGCTCATGGCTCATAGCTGATAGTCTAAAGGATTGAATCCAAATCGATTTTTCCAGACTAATAACGAATAACGCCTAAATGAGTTATGCCTCAATTAGGGTGATCTTATCTTTTTCCGACACTTCCGTCAAAACAAACTCGGAGATTTCGCCAATAACCTGCTCAGCCCTTTTTTTGGCCTCAGACGACAAGCCGCTGCCGAAGCCGAAGTCGGCTCCCTGTATCGAAACCATCCAGGCCGCCGGATTTCGGTGGTAAAGGGCTTGCAACAAACCCAAAATCAAAGACGGTGTAACCTGGTGGGTCAGGCAGGGCATTGTTTTGAATTCCGGCTGTATATTAACCCATTGGTGTCCATCCGCCAGCGTCTCCACGGTTGCATCCACAAGCAAAATCGTATTAGCGTTTTTGAGCGTATCAATCACATCAGGCTCCAGCTGGTGAAGGACCCGCAGGTGAACATCACTGCGATGCTCAAAAATTGGCTGCAGCCGCTTGACGATATAGGGGCCAATGCCGTCATCCCGGCGCTGGGGATTTCCATAGCCGATGATCCAAAAATCAGATGATGATGCTCCGGCATGCGACATGGTCTACGGCCTCCGGATTTCGTTTAATAGCTCTCCGGCGCAAGTGAAGATCTCGATCTTCAGCGGCATCTGCCCTAAGGCATGGGTGGAGCACGAAAGACAGGGGTCATAGCACCGGATGGCACCTTCCACCCGGTTTAACAGCCCTTCGCGGATTTCACCGCCGCGAATATATTCCTTGGCCACCAGGTTGACCGAATAATTCATGGCCAGATTGTTGTGCCCGGTGGCCACGATGAGATTCACTTTTTCAAGAACACCGTATTTGTCCACCTGGTAATGATGGATCAGTGTTCCCCGGGGTGCTTCGATGACGCCGATGCCTTCGCGGTTTGACGGATCGGCTGTGATGCGGATATCATGGCCGCAGATCAGGTGATCTTCCAGCAGTTCTTCAGCCTTCTCCAGACAGTAGAGCAGTTCGATCAACCGCGTGTAATGAAAAAGCAGGGTACTGCCTTTAAGGCCGTTTTTAGACAGCTGTTGGTAGTGTTCGAACTCCTGTTGCGCTTCAGACGTTCCCATGGCGTCGGCGGCATTCAGTCGCCCTAAAGGTCCCACGCGATAACATCCGTCCGGGTATCCATGGGGCTTGAAAAACGGAAACTTCAGATAGGACCAGGGTTCCACCTGTTCGGCGATGAACTCCAGATAGCGGGACGGATCGAATTCGGCCAGGGTGTTGCCGTCATGGTCCCTCATCCGCATTTTACCGTCGTACAAGGCCGGACATCCGTTTTCATCCACCAGCCCGGCATAAAGGGATCTAAAATTGGCAAATCGTTTGACTTCCTCCAGGTTTTCTCCGAGCCAGTCTTTGACTATATTCAGGGCGGCATAGATGGTTTCATAGGCCTGGCCGAAACCGCTCAACAGATTGTCGCGATCGTCTTCGGCCAGCGGATTCATGACCCCGCCGGGTACGGCAAAGGCCGGGTGGATTTTCTTGCCCCCCAGGGCCTTGATGATTTCCTGCCCGAACTTTCGGAGCTGAATTCCTTTTAGGGCCAGATCCGGAAACTCCCCGATAACGCCCACTATATTGCGTTGGGCCGGATCGCTGTCCCAGCCCAGCAGCAGGTCGGGGCTTGCCAGATGAAAGAAATGCAGGGCATGGGACTGAATGAACTGTCCCATATGCAGCAGTTCCCTCAAAAGTCCGGCGGTGGGCGGAATATCCACTCCCAGGATCGCATCGCAGGCCTTGACTGAGGCCAGCTGATGGCTCACCGGGCAGATCCCGCAGATGCGCTGGGTGATCACGGGCATCTCCTCAAAAGGCCTGCCCTGGCAGAAACGCTCGTAGCCGCGAAACTGGGTAACGTGAAAGCGCGACTCGCACACATCGCCGTTTTCATCCAGATGAATAGTGATCTTGCCGTGGCCTTCAATGCGGCTGATGGGATTGATGGTAATTTTTGATGATCGGTCCATGGAGACACCCTCCTCAATCAAAATGGATCATGTCAGCCGGCAGCACGGGCAATCTGCCTGCCAGCAGTTCTTTGAGACAGTAAGCCAGGGCTTCCGGCGCCGGTGGACAGCCGGGGATGTATCCGTCCACTGCCACCACGGCGTTGACCGGTAACACCTTGTCCAGCAGCTGCGGAATATCCTCATGGGCGGGGATTATCCCGTTAACGGTGCTGGCTGTTTCCACATAACCGCAGCGCAAAACCTCGTCTTTGGACAGCCAGTTGCGCAGGGTGTGGATTCCGCCAAAAACGGCGCAGTCTCCCCAGGCAATGAGGAACCGGCACTGTTGGCGAAGATGTTCGATCACCTCCCGATTTTCTTCGTTGCCGACGCCGCCTTCCACAATTCCCACGTCGACCTGAGGAAAGGCATAATCCTTGAAATCCGTCAGCGGGGAAACCGTCAGCTCAACCTGGGCGAGGATGTCAACCAGCGCTTCGTCTAAATCCAGAAACGACATGTGGCATCCGGCGCATGCCTCGCACCATACGGTGGCTAATTTAGGTTTTTTCACCGCTTACCTCCTTTTGTACTTCCTGTTCCGCCTTTTGACGTAACTCATCCCATGATCCATAGTCCAGGTGAACATTCGCTCTTGCGGCCAGGTCTACCAGGGTTTGCCATGATGGGTTTATTTCTGCCGGCGCATCGAGCATTTTTTGCCGAAAAGCGATCTCACTGCCATCCAGACCGGTACAGGTGCCGTCCGTTTCCATCCATAAGGGTTTGGGAATGAGCACATGGGCACAGTCAACCAGGCTATCGGGCCAGTAGGGGCTGATAACCGCCAGAAAATCAAGATTACCGGGGATTTTCAAAGATGGCGTATCTTGAAACGGGTTTTGTTCGAGGAGGACCAGGCCGCCTTTCGGGACGGTCTCAGCCTGTTCTTCCTGATCAAACGGGTGCAGCAGCTTGTATGCACCCATGCTGTTGCCGCCCGGCTTCAATACGATCAGCCGCAGACTTTCATTACCGTAGAGCTCCTTTAAAAGGGCCAGGTTCACCAGAGCGCGTAGGCCGGACGGGTTCTTTTGAGCGGCAATGTCCTCTGCGACGATAATCAGGGGATTGGTCGAATCCACGTAATCCCTGATGATTTCATCCAGGGCGGCCTGGGCCTTGCCGTCCAGATGCAGCTTTTTAACAATATCCTGGGCTTTTACCGGTTCCGTCTGCTCGAAGATTTTGCCAACATCAGGAGCAGAGGCCGTTTTTTTCATAACTTTTATGGCCTCGCTCAAAATCGTCTTGATCAGCAAGAGTTCATCTCCATTTTTGAGCGGGATATGATGGGTCCCGTAGGGATACAGAAAATCATTCGGGCCGATTCCGGCCGACCGCATGTTATCGCGGATAATGCGCTTGCGGATCAGGGAACCCACCACCGGCTGGCTGTCATGGGTAACGGCGCCTACCGCCAGAATAAAGTCGGCTTCAGCGATCTTTTTCCAGGAGACCTCTTTAAAGGTTTGTCCTTTATCCGGACCGATTCTGTAGATATTTTGAAATCCGGAATTTTCCAGCGTTGCAATTTGCCCGGTCTCCCAGCCTTTGACCATCAGGTCCCTGAAACAGACCAATTCCTCATTTGAGGACAGGCCCGAAGCAAGTCCCACAACGGCATTGCCCCCATGGGCATCCCGGACGGCGTTTAATCGGTCGATCGTAATATCCAGGGCACTTTCCCAGCTCGCTTCAGCCCAGGATCCGTCCGCTTTTTTTACCATGGGATGCAGAAGACGCCGGCCTGAATTTTTAAGCACGTCAAATCTTCCCTGGCGGCAAAGCTGGCCGCCTTCAGGCTGCTCATCACCGGCCGGGATGGCGCCTTCGATTTTTAGCAGATGATTGTCCCTGATCGTTGATACGGTGGGACACAGCAGTCCGCACAGCGGGCAAACCGTTTGGATCGTCTGCCAGTCCTTGGGATGACCCTTGACGGAATAGTGGGTCCGGTAGCGGTTATACAGGGCTCCGGTGGGGCAGACCTGCAGACAGGCGCCGCAGCTGGTGCAGGCAGATTCCTCACGTATCTCGTTTAGATCAAAACCGATCAGGGTACCGGGGCCGCGGTTTTGAAAGTTGAGCACGTAGCAGCCCGATATTTCCTCACAGGCCCGCACGCAGCGGCCGCACAGGATACAGCGATTGTGGTCCAGGCCGATGGTGTCGCTGGTAATATCCACCGGAAACTCGTGGAAGGATTGCGGCACCGTCAGGTGATCCATCTGCAGCTCGTAGGCCAGATCCTGCAGTTCACAATCGCCGCTCTGGGGGCAGAACATGCAGTTGTGGTTGCGCTCGGCAAACAAAAACTCCAGAATGGTTCGGCGGGTTTCGGTAATGCGCTCGTTGACGGTGACCACCTGCATGCCGTCTCTTACCGGTGTGACGCAACTGGCGGCCAGCCTGGGGGCGCCGTCCACTTCCACGACACACATCCGGCATCCGCCACGGTCGGAGAGGGCCGCATGATGACAGAGGGTCGGGATACGGATGCCGTTCTGCTGTGCGGCCTGCAGGATGGTCAACTCCGGTTTTACGAGGACCTCTTGTCCGTCAATGGTCATTTTTACGGGCTGAATGTCATTTTTCATCACACCTTTTCTCCCCGTGTTTAAAGATCGAATCAGGGGCTTGGCCCCATTAGCGCTAAGTTATTTTGTATATGTTCACACGTTGCATTTATGCCATGCGAGCTTGTTTCAAGAGTGTTCGATGTTCATTTTTTCAGTTCCTCCCGCACCCACCGTTATGCCACTTCGATGTCACATCGCAGGCACCGGGTACATTCGGTGAGGGCCTGTTCCCGGGAGAATCCGAGTTCGACCTCCTTGAAACCGGTTGTTCTTTGCGCTATATCCGCTTCCGGCATGGGCACCCGGGGCATTTCCCGGATGTCTTCTTCCATGGTTGCAGGGATCTCGATCTCTTCTTCGGTTTCCGGCACCTGGGGGCCTTCGCCTCTTTGCTGCCGGAGGGCCGCATCGATTTCGACGGCCGCCTGGTGTCCGGCGGCAATGGCGCCTACCACCGTATCCGGCCCCCTGACCGCATCACCACCGGCGAAAATTCCGGAAGCCGTTGTCCGGGTTTTTGTTCCCTCAATGATTTTAATAAAACCTTTTTGGGTGAGATCGATTCCCGTTTCTTCAAAATCGATACCCAGGTTAAGTGCTTGGCCCGTGGCGGGTAAAACCAGATCCACATCCAGCGTAAACTCTTCACCGGCAGCGGGTACAGGCTTTCTGCGACCATCGGCGCCAAAATCATCCAGATTCATTTTCTGACAAATCACCCGTTTGACCCGGCCGTTTTCCCCTTCGAATCTGATAGGCGAAACAAGATAGTGAATTTTTACACCTTCTTCTTCTGCCGCCCGAATTTCTTCCTCCTGGGCGGGCATGTCAGGCCGCAGCCTTCGATAAAGAATGACCACCTCTTTGGCACCGAGTCTCAGGGCGGAACGGGCGGCATCGATGGCTGAATTGCCTCCGCCGATAACCGCCACCCGACTGCCCGTGGCCGGCCGGTTACCCAGATTGAATTTTCTTAAAAATTCCACTGCCCCGCATACTCCCGCCAGTTGTTCGCCTTCTACGCCGATGGACGCACTGTTCTGGGCGCCGACTGCTAAAAAGATGGACTGATATTTTTTTTCAATATCTTCCCAGGATATGTCTTTGCCGATCCGGGTATTGAGCGACATTTCAACACCGGAATCCAGGATATCTTTTATCTCGTTTTTGAGAATGTTTCTGGGCAGGCGGTATTCCGGGATCCCCCAGCGCAGCATTCCGCCGGCTTCCGGAAGCGTCTCAAATACGGTTACCCCATACCCCTTCAAGACCAGGTCTCTGGCTGCCGTCAGGCCAGCCGGGCCTGCACCGATAACGGCAACCCTTTCCCTGTGGGTGTTGGAAGCCGGTTTGACAGGCGGTCTTGGGGCGTTGTCGGTGATATACCGCTTGAGATATTTAATGCTGACAGGTTCGTCCAGGGTCGATCGCCTGCATTTCGTTTCGCAGACGTGGTCGCACACCCGGCCGCAAATGGCGGGAAACGGGTTGGTTTTCAGAAGGACCTTGTAAGCGTCTTCCAATCGTCCGGCTCTGGCCAGGGCGATATAGGCCGGGATGTCCATGCCGATGGGGCAGGCGTGCTGACAGGGAGATTTAAACAGGCTGGTACAGACAACCGCCGGACAGCGTTTTTCGCGGATATGAGCTTCATATTCATCCCGGAAATAGCGCAGCGTGGACAGCACCGGGTTGGGTGCCGTCTGGCCCAGCCCGCACAGGGCCGTATTTTGCATGACATTGGCCCACCGCTCCAGGGTTGCGATGTCATCCTCTTGGCCTTCGCCGTTGCAGATGCGGGTCAGCACTTCCAGCATTTTCTGGGTTCCCACCCGGCAGGGCGTACACTTGCCGCAGGATTCCTCCATGCAAAATTCCATGAAGAACCGTGCCACGTCCACCATGCATTTGTTGTCGTCCATGACGATCATGCCGCCGGAACCAACGATGGCCCCCAGCCGCATGATCGATTCATAATCCACCGGTGTGTTCAGGTGCTGGGCCGGGATGCATCCGCCGGAAGGACCGCCCAGCTGGACCGCTTTAAATTTATTCCCGTTGGGGATTCCTCCGCCGATGTCATAGATAATATTGCCAAGCGGTATCCCCATGGGTACTTCGACCAGACCGACATTGCGGACATCGCCGGTAAGGGCAAAGACTTTTGTCCCTTTGCTTCGCAGGGTACCGGTGTCCGCATACCACTGTCCGCCGTTTAAAATGATCTGGGCGATGCTCGCCAGGGTTTCGACATTGTTTAAGACCGTCGGATTTTTCCAAAGACCCTGGACGGCGGGAAAAGGCGGTCTGGGCCGGGGAGTTCCGCGCTTACCCTCGATGGATGTCATCAGCGCGGTTTCTTCGCCGCACACAAAGGCGCCGGCGCCGCGGTAGACTTCGATATCAAAGTCAAACCCCAATCCCAGAACATCACTGCCAAGCAGTCCGTAATTTTTGGCTTGATCGATGGCAAGGTTTAACATTTTAACGGCCAGGGGATATTCGGCCCGGCAGTAAATATAGCCCTGATGAGCACCAATGGCCCTGGCGGCGATTAGCATGCCTTCCAATACGGCATGGGGATCGGATTCCAAAACGCAGCGATCCATAAACGCCCCCGGGTCTCCTTCGTCGGCATTGCACAGAACGTATTTGACATCACTTCTGGATCTGGCGGCAAATTCCCATTTCATGCCGGTGGGAAACCCGGCCCCTCCGCGGCCCCTGATGCCCGACGTCTTGACTTGCCGGATGATTTCGTCCGGTTCCATTTCCAGCAACGCTTTTGCCGCTGCAAAATATCCGTCTCTGGCAATGTATTCTTCAATCTTTTCCGCCTGGATCAGGCCGCGGTTGCGCATGACGCGCAGCTGCTGCATTTTGAAAAACGGTAGCTGACGAATGCTTGTGGCAACCTCGCTTGCCGGAGATACAGTGTCGTCCACGTTTTTTTCTTTTTGCTCCCACCCGCGGGCGAATACCCATTCGGATACGACCTGACCGGCCAGGACATGGGCATGAAAAATCTGACGCGCTTTGTG